>JACOSL010000022.1 GCA_016179045.1 Fimbriimonas ginsengisoli
CTTGCAGGGATTTATGGGGGGGACTGGTTCGACACGGGCACGCTCGATTCGTTCCTTGCGAGCACGTCCTTTCTCTTGCGGGGCGGCCAGAGCATTGAGGGGCGCGTAACGGGCAGGATTGGGAAGAACGTGGCGATCGGAGAAGAAGCAGAGGTGCAATGCGAATCGATCGAGGATTCGGTGGTGCTGTCAGAAGCAAGGGTGAAGGTGGTGGGCGCCATTCGGCACGCCCTGATCGGCGGGGCGGTGAATCGGCAGAGCGACGTGATCGGCGAGCGAGTGTTCGGGGAGGAGGCCCTCGCCGGATGAGGCTGTGCTTTTCTTGCGCCCTCGGCGTCTTGATGCTCGCCGGGTGCGAGCCGCGCGATCGGGATGAGGCGGCCAGTCAAGGCACGAAGGCGCTTAAGCAAGTTGCGAGCGCCGCGCAGGACGCTTGGGCGGCGGCGAGCCGCCAATTCGGAAAGCTTAAAGACACCGATCCTAAGGAGGCCTTAGAGGCGGCGCGGAAGCAGGCGGAGAGCGCGCGTGACCGCATTCAGGCGGTCGCGACCACGCCGGAAAACCGCAAGCGGCTGGCGGCGGCACAAGCGGAGATCGCCCGACTCAAGGCGGCCATGGATGTGCAATCGCTGCAGGCTCAGTGGAAGGGGGCGGTCGAGAAGGCGCAAGCCGAGGGCAAAGTGGCCAAGGTCTCGGTTGAAGACGCGAGTCGCAAGTTGACGCAGATCGACCAAAGCTTCCGTTCGATCAGCGACCAACTCGCAGAGGCGCGCCGCATCTACGAGGGCGCGGCCGAGAAGTTGCGCCGCGCCTTGCGCGAGATCGATCAGCCTTGACAAGATGACAAAGACGACGGGGACGAGCCAGAGGCGCGTCCCCGTAAATCGTCGTCAACGGGATGGCTAGCCGCCGGGTGCCTTGGCGTCGGCCCCAGCCTTCGCCCCCTTGTCCGCAGGTGCGGTCGTGTCGCTCCCGCCGCCACAGCCCGCAAGCAGCACGCCGAACGCGGCGAGCACCGTCAGGATGGTAAGAACCTTCTTCACTCTTGTGTGACCTCCATGTTGATTGCCGGTCGGAAACCTGGCAGCGGGCTGGCCCGCTCTGGGCGTTATACCCATATCCCAGGACCAGCGCCGCTTGCTAGACGAAAATGATCGTCACGTTCGGCTGGTGCTCATCGAATTTGCAAACCACAGCATCAAATCATGCTAAGAGCCCTTGGGGTCGGGCATCCAGTGGCCAAGCTTTTCGCGCTTGGTGTCGATGTAGCGCGCCCGGGGCTCGGCGTGCTCGGCGAGCAGGGGCACATGCTCGACGATTTCCAGGCCGTAGCCTTGGAGTCCAGACACCTTCTTTGGGTTGTTGGTCAAGAGCCACAGCTTGCGCAAGCCAAGGTCGGCAAGCACCTGGGCGCCGAGGCCGTAGTCGCGCAGGTCGGCCTTGAAGCCGAGCGCGTGGTTAGCCTCGACTGTGTCCATCCCCTTGTCTTGCAGCTCATAGGCCCGCAGCTTGTTCATGAGGCCAATGCCGCGTCCCTCCTGGGCGACGTAGAGCAGCACGCCGCGGCCCTCCTTCTCGATTTGGTCGAGCGCCATCTCGAGCTGATCGCCGCAATCGCATCGAAGCGAGCCGAGCAGGTCGCCGGTCAGACAGCTCGAATGGATCCTTGCGAGCACTGGCTCCTCGGTGCACACGTCGCCCTTGACGAGCGCCACGTAGGGCTGGGCATCGACACTTGTCTCATAGGCGAAGAGTTGGAAGTGGCCGAATTTGCTGGGAAAGTCGATCGGGCCCGCCACGCGGTTTACGAGCCGCTCGGTCTTGCGGCGATAAGCGATCAGGTCGGCGATGGTGACTATCTTCAGGCCGTGTCGCCCGACGTATTCCATCAGGTCGTCGAGCCTCATCATCGTGCCGTCCTGCGCGACGATTTCGCATCCGACCGCTACCTGTTTGAATCCGGCCAGCAAGCATAGATCGACCCCTGCCTCGGTATGGCCGGCGCGGCGTAGGACTCCGCCCTGCTCGGCCCGGAGCGGGAAGATGTGGCCGGGACGGGCGAGGTCGGCGGGCGTCGCTTTGTCGTCGCAAAACACGGCGACCGTGCGCGCGCGGTCGTGGGCGGAAACGCCGGTGGTGGTGCCGTGGAGCGCGTCGACGGTTTCGCCCATGGCGGTGCCGAGGCGAGCCGTATTGTGTTTGGTCATCATCGGGATGCCCAATGTGGCGAGGCGCTCGGCGGTGGTTGGGATGAACGGCACGCCCCCGCCGTGCTTGATCATGAAGTTCATCGACTCCTGCGTGCAGGCTTCGCCCGCCATCAGAAGGTCGCCTTCGTTCTCCCGGTCGGGGTCGTCGACCACCACGACCATGCGGCCGCGTTTGAACTCTTCGATGGCCTCAGGGATAGAAGCAAATCGCATCTCAGGTTCATTCTACGCTAGGTGGCCCCGGCATGTGTCAATGGGTGAGCCTAGGGCGCATCAGCCCATCGAACCAACGAGCCAAAGCAAGAAGCCGAGACCCAGGATCAACACGCAAAGATTAAATATGACCGCGGCCCGAGCGCCGCCCTCGCCCTTCTTCTGAGCTCTAAGCGCGAAGTACAGGCCGATAGACCCGCCAAGGATCGGCCCTCCGCACGAACATAAGAAGATGGAGCCCGCTCCGCTCACCCAGGCGATGATCAGGTCGTTCGAGGACCGCGGCTGGCTCTGGCTGGCCCCGAACCGCCCTGCTCGTGGGTAGGCGGCGTAGGGCCGGTCATCGGACGTCGCGTAACCCTCGAAGAGCCCAGGGATTGCGGCGGCGGGAATCTGTGCGCCGTTCGGGTCGATCAGCAGGGTGGCGGGGGTGAGCCGCCCGTCGATCGCCCACTGGCGCAGGCCGTCGAGGTCGGCGGGGCCGTAGATCTTGCCGTCGTGCGCGATTACCGAATAGCGAGCTTCCATGGAGCGCGGTGAACTCTTGTTTGCGCTACGCTGGAGGCTCGACCTCGGTTGCCGCATCCGGCGCGGAATCCCCCTCCGCCGATTGAGAGGAGCGCCAACGGATAGTCAGGTAGCCGCCCAGCAGCATCACCAAGCCAAGGACCAGGAGCAGGGCGACCCGGACGAGTTGCTGCACCCCCGCCAGGTCGATTGCGAGTACTTTGTACAGAGTCATGGCGAGCAGGAAATAGCTGGAGTTGCGCAGCGTCGAGGACTTGTACGCAAGCCCAAGGCCGAGTAGGGCCAGAGCGAACACGGACCAAGCCGCGCTCAGCCCGCCCGACTGTGTGGCATCGCCGCCCGCCCACCTTGAAACGACAAAGAAGCCCAGGAGGCTTGAGAAGAGCTGAGTGACGGACGCTGAGGCGCCTGCGCGCGTGTGCGCAGCCGCGCCGGCGAGGCACGCGCCGAGAAGAGCGCCCGCCGCCATCGACTGGCTAACAGCGCCGACAGGCGCCGCGAGCGAGATGAAGGCCGCTGCGCCAAGCGCCAGGTGCGTGCTCGATAGCCAACACACGTCCCGACGCCGAAAGCCCATCCCGAGCAGTGCAAAGGCAAGCGCGAGACCCGAGAATGCCCAGCCCGCCTGCTCTTGGTTGAGCCCGAACGGAGGAAGCAGCGTGCCTACGCAGATCGATGTCGCGGCCAGCCATCGCCCGGCCGGGGTCCGTATGCCGCAACCCAAGGCACACGCTACGCCGGCAAGACCGAAGGAGAATTCATGGATGGCGCCGGGCATGTCCGCCTGGATCAGCCAGGTGGAGACGGCGGCCACGAAGATCACAAGGGACACGAACACCGGCTCTCCATCCCCCCAAGAGTCGGACTCCGTCTTGGCGAAAGCGACCGCAAACGTAAGCGCCATGATGTCGGCGTAGGCCACGCGGATCGACCACGAGGCGGGATTGCGCGAATCGCCCGACAGGAAAGCGACGGCGGTGAGTTCCGCGACGATCCACAGGAGGGCGATCGCACCCCGCCAGCCGTTACGGGAAAGGATCACGAGGGCGGGAGCGACGATGAGCGCTTCGAGCTCCGCGCTCGCGGTCGTGTCACCTCGCTGAAGGGGCATCCAGGCGGTGACGAAACCTCCCAGGAGGCCGATCCCGATGAAAGTGCGCGAGCCGCTCATCGCGCCGTAGAGCATGCTCACCAGGCTCGTCGCCAGGCACAACGCCATCATCTGCTCGGCTGAATAGAGCCCGTGGTAGAGGTGCCCGGACGCGAAGCTGACGAAAAGCCCGCCCGCGCCCGTGCCCTTTAGCACCTCTCCAAACTGCTCTTGCTCCTTGTGCCGGATCAAGCCGAGCACAAGGAAGAACAGGCTGAACGCGATCTCCGCTCCGAAAGCCATCGGCTGCGTGATGTAGCCGGCTTGATAGGCCCATACGCCGAAGAAGGCCAGCGCGGCGAGCACGAGCCCGGCGCCAACCCTCGGGAGGATTTGCGCGCCGATCACTTGGTCGGTGTCGCGGCCCTGCGTGGGTGCAGCGGGCGGCGGGGGCGGTTCCGGTTGCGATTCGGGCTCTTCAGCCTCCCATAGATCGACAGGCAGGATCGGCGGCGGGCCGACCTCGAATTGGGGCGGCGGAGCGGGTAGGACGGCCGGCTCGGAATCGTGCGGTGGGGGTTCGACTGGGACCGGAGGTGGCTCGGGCGGCGCAGCAGGGGTCGTGGGGGCCGCCGCGGGCGGGTCGCGCAGGGCGGCGTCGATGCTCTTTAGGGTTTCGTCGATGCTCTGCAGCCGCTGCAAGATCGGATCGTTTGCCGGGCCTTCGCTGGAAGTCATGAGCGCACCTGCCAGCCGCATTGTAGGCGAAATCGCGGGTCACCTAACGAGTCGGGCAGTTGCGCTGGACTCTAGTTCGCTTACCCTTACAAAGCGAAAGCCTTTCTTCTTGGCGTGCTCGATGATCTGGGGCAGAACCAAGAGGGTCTGCTTCGCGCCGTCATGGAGGAGCACGATGCCGCCGTTCGAGAGCCGGTCGAGAGTTCTTTGCGCGATGACCCCGGTACCGGGGTCGGCGTAGTCGCCCGGATCGTCGGTCCAAAGCACGGTGGTCATGCCGACGTCGCGCCCGGCTCTCACCACACGCGCGTCGTAGTCCCCACCGGGCGGGCGGCAGAACGCGGGATACTTGCCGGTGATGGACTTGATGAGGTCGCTGCAGGCCCTATATTCGGTGCGTGCCTCGTGGGTGGGGAGGTGGGTGAGGGTGACGTGGCTGAAGGTGTGGTTGCCGATCTCGTGGCCTTCGAGGGCCTCGGCATGGACGAGGTCGGGGTCGCGCTCGACCATGAAGCCGATCACGAAGAACGTGGCTTTGACCTTCTCCTTGGCGAGGATGGCGAGCAGCGCGCGGGTGGTCTCGGGGTGGGGTCCGTCGTCGAACGTGAGCGCGATGATCTTCTCACGCGGGTTGCCCCGCATCAGAAGCGGAATCTGGCGACCCCTGCGCTTGTCACGCTCGATTTGGGCGGCGAGCTCCTCGGGGGAGCGGTAGTCCTCCTGCTGCGCCCTCCGCCAGTAGGAATCGAGGCGGTCTTCACGAGCGGGGTTGAAGACCCCGGGCCGATGGGCTACGTGCGGCCCGGGCGCCGTGATCTTGACCTGCGACGCGGCCAGTAGGATGGGGAGGAGGAAGATGGCGACCATCGAGGTAGGGACGAGCGGGTTGGCGCTTGGGGCCGCTCTTGCCGTGCCATCTGGTGTAGCCTTGGCGTGTGAGCAAGAGCCACAAAGTCGCCGTTCTCGTCGGAAGCCTGCGCAAGGGCGCCTACAGCAGGATGACGGCGAATGCCCTCATCGCACTTGCGCCGCCGTCGCTCTCGCTCGAGATACTCGAAATCGGGCAGTTACCGCTCTACAACCAGGACCTCGACGAGTCACCGCCGGCGGCGTGGTTGGAGTTCCGGGAGCGCGTGGGGCAAGCCGAGGCGTTCTTGTTCGTGACTCCCGAGTACAACCGCTCGATGCCCGCGGCGATGAAGAACGCTATCGACGTCGCCTCGCGGCCCTACGGGCAGAGCGCTTGGAAGGGCAAGCCGGGGGCGGTGGTGAGTGTGTCGCCTGGCGCGATGGGCGGATTCGGAGCGAATCACCACCTGCGCCAGTCGCTCGTGTTCCTCGACGTGCCGACGATGTCGGTGCCGGAGGTGTACCTCGGGGGCGCGTCGAAGCTGTTCGACGAAGAGGGGCGGCTAATCGTGGACGCCACGCGGCAGTACTTGGAGAAGTTCATGGCCGCGTTCGCGGCTTGGGTTGGGAAGCTCGCTTCATAGGCCAGCGCATCATGCCACGACAAGTAGCCTGGCGGTCGCTGGCGGAGAGGGTGGGATTCGAACCCACGGAGACTTGCGCCTCACCGCATTTCGAGTGCGGCGCACTAGACCACTATGCGACCTCTCCGAGGGCGGATTATGGCGCGGATGCGAGCCGCGATGCCACCGCCTCGACGCCCATCGGGCCTCGGGCGGACTGTTTCGAAACCCAGTACGCACCCGGTGCTCGCCCGCGCAGACCGGGCGCGACGGGGCCGAAAGCGGGTGCCACGAAGGCGGTCGGGGCGAGAGTAGCAAGGCGGTCGGCCAGCGCCTGGGCATCGGGCCCGACCGTGATCGCATAACCATTCCGCCGAATGTCGGCGAGCGCGCATGACGCGCCCGAAGCCTCGATGCTCATCAAAGGGCTGGTCGGGGCGCACAGCAGCCCGCCCAAGCGCGAGGCGACCGCGTTCGCCGCCTGGGTTTCGCGGGTCGAGTCCTTGCCTCCTGACAGAAGGCGGCCATAAGACGTGTTCAGGCGGACTATCATCGCGGTGGCTGATTCGGAGACGTTGTCGGCAATCTCGGGAACGGATGGGGCTCCGCCTGCGGAAGGCCTTGAGAGTATGAAGACGCCCGGCGCGTCGCCGGCGAAGAGCGTTCGCGCCCGGCGCAGAACGGCCAAGCCGCTCTGCAACGTCACCACTCGGCCGGTGGCGAGATAGCCCTGGAGGGCGGCGTCGGCATAGGCGAAGTAATCGCGCAGGTCGGCATCGCCGCCAGATGGGGCGAGGGAATGGGCCACGTCGTCGCCGGATCGGAAGGCTTCGAGTCGGTCGAGGAGGGCAAGAGCGTGCTCCAAACGCGGTTGATCCCCCCAGAGACGGGCCGCTTCGATAAGCCGCGCCGCCGCCAGCCCGTTCACCGCCATCAGCTTGGGGTTGGCGTACTTCGGGGGGCCGGGGGCATCGGCGCGAAGAAGATCGAGGACAGAATCCAACCACACACGGTTCGTAGCCAGCGCCTCGGGATCGGCCAGCCTCGGAACCGCCTGCGGGTTGGCGCGGACGTCGAGCCCCAGCACCGCCCTTACCCGGTCGCGCTCCTTTGCATCCGGGACGATCGCGTAGAGCCGTTGCGGCGAAAAGCTCGAGCGGCGGCTTCTCGCGCGCGGACCCTCATCGCCGATCCGGCAGCCATACACCAGCCCATCCGAATCGAGAAACTCGCCGAGCAGAGAATCGAAGCCGCGCCGCGCGATCTCGGTGGCGAGACCGTCGTTCGCGAGCCGGCCGTAGAGGGCGAGCGCGCTCACCAGTTCGGCTTGAACCGTCGCAACTTTATCGAACTCAACCTGCTTCCAGTCGGCGGAGGCCGCCTGGCGGAAGAATCCGCCATCGACCCAATCCACTATGGGTGAGCGGAGCATCGGCCCGACCGCCCGGCGCGCCGCGTCGAGCCGGCCATTGGCGAGCAGGAGCCGAATGGCGATGGGGCTGGGCCGTTGCGCTCCGCCTTGGGGGAACCCGCCGTTGGCGGGATCGATCTTGCCTTCAAGCGCGTCGAGAGCCGCCACCACTGCGGCTTGCTTCATCTCGCCCGGTTCTGATTCCGCTTGATCCGTGGCTTGAGCCTGGGCCAGTTTCGACGGGACGCCGGGCGAGGCACGCAACTCTTCGAAGCCCCTGCGCGCTTGGACTAGGCGCGCGAGCAGCTCCCGGCGATCGAATTTCGGCTCGCCAGGTACGCGTCCGATGAAGTCGAAGGGCTTCCCTTCAGGATCGAGAATCCAGATCTGCATGCCGACTTCAAATGGCACGTCCAGCCTGAGGCGCGAAACGGGCAGGAACGCGTTGAGCCAGTCGGGGCGGTCCTGGCCGTCGACGCGAATACACAGGAAGCTGCGGTCGAGATAGTTCTGGATCTGGCTGCCGGAGAGGCATTCGTGATCGAGATCGCGCGCGGCTTTGCACCAGCTTGCCGCGATCATGAGCAGGATGGGCCGGTCGAGGCGTCGCGCCTCGGCGAAAGCCTCGGGCGAGGCGGTACGCCAGTCGATCCGCTGCCCGGCCGCCGCGCGGAGGGATTCGGAAGCTTCCGCGCCGAGTCGGTTGAGCTTCGGGGGCGGGATCGCGGGCTGCAAGATTCGTGCGGCGAGCCCGGCAAGCGCGAGTACGCCGACCACGGCTGCGGTCACCGCGAACGCGGGGCGGAACGTCATCAACGGGGATTGTGGCTGTTTCCGGACTCCATAGCGTGCCTTGCCGGGCCCCGGCTTACACTTGCGAGGCCAGTTGGTCGCGCTGCCTGATTGGTCCGGCCCCGCGGTCCTCTGCTAGCACGTGAGCGGCCCGGATGAGATCGCAACTACGGGCAACCTCCGCCTTGCGGCGGAGCGCCACCCCCGCTTCGGCTTCGCCTCAGCCGCCCCCGCCGTGTGGCAGGGGCGGGCTATTTTTCTTTGGTTCGCTCGTCCCGATTGCATCGGGACTCGCTCACCGTTTCATTTGCGGGACGCCATCCTTGGCACCCCCGCGGAAATTCGCGCATCGGAAGCACGATAGGCGCGAGACAGCGGATTCCAACGGGGCTTCCTGGGATTGTCCACACACATCGACGTGGCTCACCTAGCGTCGGTATCTCATCGATCCCGTGGCGACTCTGCTCTCTCCAGCCCCAACCGCATATTGCCGATGGAAAGGGGGATGGAGATCAGCGGCGCCAAGGCGACCGAAGCGGCAATGCAGCCGATCGCGACCAGCGATCTCGCGCGGGCCAGACTCCAGGCGATGCTTCTCCAAAAAAGCCTGCGGGCCCAGCAGCAGCAAGGCGAGGAGCTTTCCCGATTGGCCGAAGGCAAGGGCCAGGTTATCGACCTTCGCGTGTGAAGGAGGGCCGCGGCAGGTACACTGGCCCTCAGTGAGCCAGAAGCCGCTCCCGAAACCCAACTGGGTTAAGAACACCTACTTTTGGATTGCCGGGCTCCTTTTGCTCCTGAGCTTGGTCGGATTCGTCGGCGGCGAGGGCACGATCCGCGATCCGGGCCAAAAACGAGAAAGCGGCCTTGCGGTGCTCTACGTGGCGGCGGCAGGACTGATGCTTGTGAACGGGCTGATCAGCCATCGGCAGACGATTCAGCACTATTCCGAGCAGGAGGCGGCGACAGACACCCCATGATCACGTGCAAATGCGGCAAGACGCTCGATAAGATTCCCGACTGGATGGCGTCGATCACGGTCGACTTCATCTGCAACAACTGTCCAAACCGGCAGGCGAAGAATCTGCCGTTCGTGACGATCGAGGCGGAGCCGCCAAGCATTTCGAAGCTTGCCGCGCAGAGGGTTGAGGGCGACGCCCACGAAGAGCCGGTCGAAGACGGGCACGCCGAAGGCGCGGTTTAGGCTGCCCGAAGCCGCGCGCCTCGCAACATCCACTCGCGGGGGGTTGCGTGGATGCCCAACGCCTCGGCGCAGGCGATTTTGAGTGTGCGCTCGCACCACGACGAACCCTCGATGAGGGTCACGTGGGCCATAAGTTGCCCATTGCATTGCCACACGGATGCGTCGACCACGTCGGGCTGAGCCAGGAGAAAGGCTTCGATCGGTTTCGTTGAGACGGCGTCAGCAAGAGCGTATTCGCTGGGCACGTTGGATAAATCGGCGAGCTTTCTCGAAAAGTTAAGGGTCGAGGCGTTCGATCGCCAGGCACTCGGCTCGATCCAGAGTTCTTACGAGCCAGCATCGGTGCGGGGCGATGGGATCGATGCTCGCCTTCATTTCCGTGGCTTCCCTTTCGGACGAGAGGAAGCCGTACACCGCCGAACCGGAGCCGGTGAGGCCGGCCGGGCTTGCCCCTGCCCCGCGCAGGGTGTCGAGGAGCCGCAGGCTGGCTTCGGGCGCGACCGCTTCGAAGTCGTTGTGCCCTTCCGTCGGCGCATTGGGCGGCCACGGGCGGGGCGGGGCGGAATCGAGGCGGGCATAGGCGGGCGCGGTCGGGCAGCCCTCGTCGGGTCGCGCCACAACTGCCCAGCGTGGCGGCGCGTCTGGAAGTGGCGTGAGCCGCTCGCCGTAACCATCGCCGAGGGCTTTGCCTCCGATCAGGAAGAAGGCGGTATCGACGCCGATCGCCTTAGCGATGCCGCGCGCTAGGTCTGGGTCGAGCCCGAACTGGGCCACAAGGAATCGAAGCAGGCCGGCTGCATCCGAGCTTCCGCCGCCCAATCCGCTTTCGGGCGGGATGCGCTTGGTCAAGCGAATGCCGAGACTTGGCAGGCGGAGAGCCTCGGCGGCGAGGCTGAGGGTCTTGGTTAGGCTGGTCGCTGCGGGCAGGTCGGGCCAGTCGCATTCGATCTCGGGGACCTGCGCGTTCGTATCGATCTCAAGTTCGTCGAACAGGGAGACCGCCTGCAACACCGTGCGGACCTGATGGAGGCCACAGGCGTCCTTGGGACCAACGGCAAGGGACAGGTTGAGCTTTGCGGGGCATGGAACCCGGAACCTCATGGCTTGGGCTCGGAGGTGTCGCCCGTCAGAGAACCTCCACCTTCGGGAAGGGGAGGGCGTTCAGACCGGATGCCCTGAGACAGAGGTGGCAAGTCCAGTTCCTCGAGCGCCTTGTCTATAGATTCGAGTTGCAGCTTGGCCTCCTGGATAGTCTGGAGAAAATCGCCGTGATCGAGTTCGGGCGGGCGGCCGGCGAGGCGGTAACTGAGCATCTTCATCCGAAGCGTGTCGAGCGTCGTAATGAACACCGCGCTTTGGGCCTCGGCGCGCTCGACCCCCACCATCACCCCGGCGTACTGCTGGCGATATTCGGCGATGTTGCGATCGGCGAGTTGGTAAAGCTCCTGGCTCTTCTGATCGGTCGGTCGGGCAGACCAAGCGGGCGGGCTGCTGGCGAGCGATCTCTCGGTTCGGTGCACTTCGAAGCTGGTAAGGTCGGCGCGGCGAAGCGCGCGGTATAGGGCGCGGGCGGTCGTCCGAATCGTATTGGGCATTTCTTCGAATGCGGCCAGCTTTTCGCGCTGCATCCGGCGCAGAACCTCCTCGAATCGCACCAGGCGGTCTTGGCATCCGTCCCACAGGTCGCGGAATCGCTTGTCGATGAAGCGCCGTTGGACGCTGGCGCTGAAGGCGCCGGCAAACAAGGCGGCAAACCCGGCGGCGACAATTACCCAAGCCCGCCCAAACGGGTTGGTCCAGGCCAGAAGAAGCAGGATGGAGATCAATGCGCTGCGCCAGGGCGAAAAGAGTTCGCGCCAGAACAGCACGCGGTCTTGCCGTTCCACCTCGTCTCGCGCTTTCAATCGTTTGAGAACCACCACCTAGGGCACCGGAGGGCGTCGGTGAGCCTCGGGAAGAGCTTGCTCGACGGAGTAGGCGATTTGCAGAAGCCGCTCGTCCGCCATCGCCGGCCCCACGAGTTGCAAACCGACGGGAAGGCCGCCGGAGAAACCGCAGTTGAGCGAGACCCCCGGATTGCCACCGAGATTGGCGGGAATGGTGCAGTAGTCGAGCAGCTTGAGGGCGAGCGGGTCTTTAGAAAGCTCGCCGATCTTGAAGGCGACGACGGGGCTGGTGGGCGAGAGGATCGCGTCGCAGCCCTGAAACACCGCGTCCATCTCGCGCCGCATCCGGCTGCGGACTTGTTGCGCGCGCAGGTAGTAGGCGTCGTAATAGCCGGCGGAGAGGGCGTAGGTTCCGATCATGATCCGCGCCTTGACCTCATGGCCGAAGCCCTCGGCGCGCGTGCGCTCCACCACCCCTACATGCTCGGCGCCCTCTTCGGCCCGGGGGCCGTAGCGCACGCCGTCGAAGCGGGCGAGGTTGCTGCTCGCCTCGGCGGGGGCAATGATGTAGTAGGTCGTGACGCCGTACACAATGCTCGGCATCGACACTTCGCCGAACGCAGCCCCTTCGCGACGGAGCGTTTCGATCGCGGCCTGGACCTGCTCGAGCACGCCCGGCTCGTTGGAATCCGAAAACAACTCTTTAGGTAGCGCGAACCTGACGCCCTTGAGCGAACTCTTCTTCAACCCGTCGGAGCGGATGGTGGAGTCGGGGAGCGAGGTGCTGTCCCGCGGATCGTGGCCGGTGACGACCTCGGCAAGCAGGGCGGCGTCCTCGACGGTTCGGGCCAAGGGGCCGATCTGGTCGAGGCTCGAGGCAAAGGCCACCAGACCATAGCGCGAGCATCGCCCGTAGGTCGGTTTGAAGCCGACCACTCCGCAGAGCGCGGCGGGCTGGCGGATCGAACCGCCCGTGTCGGAGCCGAGGCCGAGCGGCGCCATTTCGGCGCAGACCGCCGCCGCCGAGCCGCCCGAACTGCCTCCTGGAGACCGGGTCGGGTCCCAGGGGTTTCGGGTGACTTGAAAGGCGCTGTTCTCGGTGGAAGTTCCCATCGCGAACTCGTCCAGGTTGGTCTTGCCGAGGATGGGCATGCCCCCCGCCTTCAGGCGGCTGACGACGGTGGCGTCGTAAGGAGGCACGTAGCCCTTGAGGATTTTGGAGGCACAGGTGGTCTCCAGTCCTTCGGTGGAGAGATTGTCTTTGACCGCCACCGGCACTCCAGCGAGCGGCCCGGCCTCTCCGCTATCAATTTTCGCCTGGGCTGCGCGAGCTTGGGCGAGAGTCTGATCAGCGTCCACCTTGAGGAAGCAGCCATAGCCCTCGTCGAGCGAGGCGATCCGGCCCAAGCAGGCTTGCGCAACTTCGACCGCGGAGACCTTGCGGGCGGCGATCTCGCGGGCGATCTCCGCCGCGGAAAGGCGCGTGATCATGGGCGCCTAATCCTCGATGATCGTGGGCACGACGAACAGCCCCGCGCGGGTGAGGGCGCTGTTGCGCAAAGCTTCAGAGCGCGGCATGGATGGCAGGGGCGAATCCTCCGCCCAAACGTTCTGGAGGGAAACCGCGTGCGATTGGGGTTCGATGCCGCGCGCGTCGATGCCCTGGATGTCGGCGAAATGGCCCAGTAGCGCGTTCAACTCCCCCTGCAATGCAAGCACCTCGGCTTCGTCCAGCTCCAGCCTAGCAAGGCGGGCGACGTGGCGAACCTCATCCAGGCTGATGGGCATGACTGGGATTCTAGCACAGGCTAATTGAATTGCCGGGACCGCGGCTCTAGCCCTGCCGGGGGAAGCCGACGCCCTTGCGCTGCAGGATTTCCCGCAGCAGCTTGCGTCCGCGGTGGATGCGCGATCGCACCGTTCCCACCGTGGTGTGTTGGGCCTGAGCTATCTCAAAGTAGCTGAGCTCCTCCAGGTCGCAAAGCACGATGGCGGTGCGATAAACCTCAGGGATTTCCGCGAGGGCGGATTGCAGCTCCCTGCGGAACTCTTCCTGGATCGCGAGATCGTCCGGGAGCGGGCCATCGGCGGGAATGGCGAGTTCGTGGGTCTCGCCGTCGTGGCCGCTGAGCATATCGCTCAGCCGATCCGCCTTGCGGATCGGGTTCTCGCGGCGGCGCGTGTCGAGATACGCGCGCTGCATGATCCGAAGGAGCCAATTGAGGAACGGACGCCCGGGCAGGTAGCTTTCAAAGCCCTTCCAAGCCTTTACGAGCGTGTCTTGATACAGGTCTTCGGCGTCGGATCGGTTGCGGGTCAGTTGGAGGGCCATTGAGTAGGCGCGGGTTTTGGAACCATCCACCATCGACTGGAAGCGGCTCTCGCTGTCGCGCAGATGCGGCTCGGTCCTTTGCTCTCGATCAGGGTGCGTGGTCGGCATGAGTCCTTCCGGCGCGGTCTCCATAGGGATGACAGGTCTGGGGCGCTCGACAGTTCCCGGATGGGCCGGGTGGTACCGTCTAATCGAAACAGAAGCAATGCGGTTCATTCTCATTACCATCGATCCTGAGGTGGAGGCGGCGGCGCGCGAAGGGTTTCATCCAAGCGACCGCTGCGACGTTTACTCTTCATGGGCGAAGGCGCTCGACGCGGCGGCGGGGGCGGACCTGATGTTCGTCGACCAGCTCGCCACGCTCAAGGAGGCGCACAAGATCGCGGGCTACGAGCGCTTCGCGGAGGCTAAGATGAGCCATCGAACGGCAGCCGAGGTGCCTCTCGTGCTGATTTCGCCCCCGGTCGGGTACGACCTGGATTTCGTCGTGGGCTGGCCGGATTTCGCGATAGGAAACATCCAGCATCCGGTGAGCGCGAAGATCTTTCGGCGAGCCTCGACCTGGGTATAGGAGCTATGTTCACGGGAATCGTCGAGCGGGTGGGGTCGGTGGTCTGGCTTGAAGGCGGGCGTCTCGCAGTGGACCCAGGTGATGGGTTCGAATGCGCGGTGGGCGAGAGCGTGGCCGTTAACGGCTGCTGTTTGACGGTCGCATCGGTCGAGGGCGGGCTGCAGTTTGACTTGAGCGCGGAGACCATGCGCCGAACGAGTGTGGGAGGCTTGAAGCCCGGATCCAAGGTGAACCTCGAACGCGCGGTGCGGGCAGACGGGAGGTTTGGCGGGCACTTTGTGCAGGGACATGTGGACGCGGTCGGCACGCTGGTCTCACTCGAGCGGAAAGGCGAAGGGGCGGTGGCGCGCTTCGAGGCGCCCACCGAGTTCGCGCGCTACTTGGTCGACAAAGGCTCGATCGCGGTGGACGGCATCAGTCTGACGGTTGTGCGGCCTTCAGGCGGCTGCTTCGAGGCGTGGGTGGTGCCGCATACCCTTGCGGCCACCAACCTCGCCGCGCGCAAGGCGGGAGACTCGGTCAATTTGGAGTTCGACATCATGGCGAAATACGCGGAGAGGCTACTAGGGCTGGGGCCGAGTTGAAGACGGCAATCGGCGACGCGAGTCATGGCCGACAGACTGGGGAGCCGCGCTCTCTCGCCGATCTCTTGCGACGATCCTGCTCGCGTTGGCGCGACAAGGCCGCGATGCTGCTTCCAGGCAAGGATGGCTGCGAGGCGATCTCGTACACGCAAGTGTGGGGGTTGGTCGGTCGTTACGCGGCGGTGCTTTCCGAGGAAGGTCTACGGGCCGGCGACCGCGTGTGCATCTTCGCCGAAGGCTCGCACGAATGGGCGCTCGCGGATTGGGCGGCGCGCACGCTTGGGGTGGTCGTCGCACCCATCTATCCCACCTTGCCCGCCGATCAGGCGCAATACATCGTTCAGGATTGCGGAGCAAAGCTGGCGATCGCGGGTTCGGCAGAACTGGCGGCCAAGCTGAGCGGTGTGCCGATCCTGCTCCTCAGGGGACCCGGCTCGTTGGTAGAGCGGGCGGAGGCGGTGGTGGTCGATGAGAAGGCCTGGAACTCCTCCATCGAGGCGATCGAGCCCGGAGACGTTTCCACGATCATCTACACGAGCGGCACGACCGGGTTGCCGAAAGGCGCGATGCTCTCGAACCGAGCTTGCGGCTGGGTGTGCGGCGCGATTCTGAACAACATTCCGCTTAGCGAGGCCGACACGTTCTTTTCGTTTCTGCCGATGGCGCACGTATTCGAGCGAATCGACGGCCAAATCCTGCCCTTGTCGCTCGGCGCGACCGTCGGCTACTGCCGCAGTCTGATGAGCATGGCGGGCGACCTGCAGAAGGTGCGCCCGACCGTGATCCTGTGCGTGCCCCGTGTCCTCGAGGCGTTGCAGGAGAAGGTGCTCGACGGCGTTCGGAAGAGCCCGCCGATGCGGCGGCGCTTGTTCGCGCTTGCGTTGGCGCAGGGCGCGAGACGGTTCTATGGCAAAGCCGCCCCCTTGTTTTGGTTGACCGACCGACTCGTAGGGCGCAAAGTGCGAACTGGGCTTGGCGGGAGGCTGCGGCTTCTCGTCGCGGGCGGGGCGGCGCTACCCGCCTCGGTGGCGGAGTTCTACGGCGCCTTCCGGCTGACGATCCTGCAGGGCTACGGGCTGACCGAGACGTCTTCGGGCGTGGCGGTGAACCACCCGGATCGCAACAAGTTCTGGACGGTGGGCGAGGTACTTCCGGGAATGGAGTGCGAAATCGCCCCCGACGGAGAGATTCTGTTCCGCGGGCCGGCGTGCATGGAGGGCTACTACAACCTGCCGGAGGAAACTGCGGCCGCGATCGACGATCAGGGCTGGTTCCACACCGGGACATCGGCGAGTTCGAAGGCAAGCACCTCAAGATCACCGACCGCAAGAAGGACCTTCTCGTGCTGAGCAACGGCAAGAACGTCGCGCCCCAACCGATCGAGAACAAACTGCGTGCTTTGCCGCATGTTCAGGAGGCGGTGGTACTTGGCGACGGCATGGAGTTTTGTTGTGCGCTGATCGTGCCTGCATTCGACGGGGTGCGTGCGGCGTTGGGCCTGCCGCCCGGGGCCCGGCTGAGCGAGAGCGCGGAAGCCAGGGCGTTAATCAAGAGGGAGATCGACGGGGTGAACAAGACACTGGCGAGCTTCGAACTCGTCAAGAAGTTCATGCTGCTCGACGCGATGTTCACGATCGAATCCGGCGAGTTGACGCCCACGCTGAAAGTGAAGCGCAAGGTGGTGCGGGAGCGGTACGCCTCCTTGATAGAGGGTATGCGGGGTTGAGGGGCAGGGATCGGGCTGGGTAGGCATGGAGCACGCGCGCAGCCCTAGCGAACCGTGGCCGCCCCTCAAGCCGGCTTATCGTCCGCTGCCGGCCGACCCCGGTTATGACCCGCCCCGGCCCGACCGATGGCTCATGCGCTGCGAACATCTGAGCGCGGACCTGGGCCGGTTCGAGGAGGCGCTGGCCGCCCTCGACCAGGAGCCGAGCCTGCAGAACCGGTTGCGGCGTATTTGCATGCCCCACGCCTATCGAACCGACGAAGAGATCGATGTTTGGCGGGCCCGGTTTCTGGAGGAGCTCGATCGCTTTTCGTCCAGCGGGTTCGACCCACAAGAAGCCTACGCGGCCCTTGGGTACTTCAACACGTTTGCGGTCGCCTATCAGAATCGCGACGTCCGGCCGCTTCTGGAACCCCTTGGCCGGTTCCTGGTTGAGCGCATCGGCACGCCCGCCTTGCCCGATCTCAGCGAGGCGATCGAGCCGCGACCTCGCGAAGGCAAGCTCAAAGTCGGCTATATCAGCGCCAATCTCCGCGGCAACCAGGCCTCGCGGTGGGCGCAAGGCTGGGCGGCCAATCACTCGGATGAGATCGAGACCTACGCGTTCCACCTTGCCGCCGAAAGCGATGCGGGCACGACCCAATGGGCTGATACTGTGAACCACTTTTATCACATTCCCAGGCGCTACCCTGCGGCAGCCCGCTTCATCAAGGACCTCGAACTCGATGCGCTGATCTACACCGACCTCGGCATGGATGGCCGCGCGTACCAGTTCGCGTGCCTCCGCCTCGCCCCGGTGCAGTGCACCGCGTGGGGGCATCCGGTTACGAGCGGGCTGCCGACCATCGATTTCTACATCTCATCGGAACTGATGGAGCCCGAGGGGGCCGATGAACACTATTCGGAGCAGCTGGTTCGGCTGCCTGGGACCGGCCAATGCTGGCGGCGGTTCGAGCCCGAACTCTCACAAAGGACCAGAGAGGAGTTTGGGTTGCCGACGAAGGGGCCGCTCATTCTGATGTGCCACAACACGATGAAGTGCCTGCCCTGCTTCGATCGGCTGTACCAGGAGATCGGCGAGCGCCTTGGCGCGCCGATCGTGCTCGTCGAATCGGTTACCAGGGGTTCCGATGAGGTCCTCAAGGAGCGGTTCGCCGCGCTCAAGATCAAGACCCATTGGCTGCGGCGAATCCGCAATGGGAACGATTACTATCGGCTTCTGCAGCTTGCCGACGTAACCCTCGACCCGCCCGAGTGGAGCGGGGGCAACACGGTCGTCGAGACGCTCCTCATGGGCTCGCCCGTGATCACAATGCGCGGCCGGTTCATGCGGGGGAATCTGGCGGCGGCGTTCAACCAAGTCGCGGGGGCTCCCGGGCTCATCGCGTCCGATCCGGACGACTACGTGGACTTAGCTTGCGACTTCGAGCGGCAGAAGCGGGCGATGGCGGGGCTGAATGTGGACGCCCTATTCGAGGACAAGCGCCCGGTTCAGGCATTGGACGAGTTCTTGATGGGCCGGCTGAGATAGTGGCGATGCTCAAGTCTCCTCGGGCGGCACTGATTCCGGCTTTGCTAGCAATTGTCGGCACGGCTCTCTGCCAGGAGCCCGCCGACACACGGGTGAAGGAGGCGATCCGCAAGGTGCTCCTTGAATCACTCAATGTGCGTGACCTTAGCTTGCCGAAATCGAAGCTGGCGGCGAAAGTAGCGCGGGGCGGCAGAGAGTCACGGATATTCGAGCCGCCGTGGGAGGGTGACTTGGTCACCCGAGTTCAAGGCTCTGCTCACGAGTGGGTCGTCATGGTTGCATCGATCACGGGCGACTTGGGGATGCACGCGAAAGCCTATTGGCTGGGTGCGCCAAGCGGCCGACTCATGGCCACCGCTATCCCATACGACAAGAACACGCTGACCGGCCCGCTGATCGGCGAGTGGCGGCATCACGGCGACTATCTCATCGGGGTCGGAATCATCGCCGCGTTCCATTCTCCGACCTGGCAGGACGGGGACATTCGGGTATTCACGGTTGGCCCTTCGGGCTTGGTGCTTCGCCAGAGCATTCGCCTCGATTTCGCGGGTTCGTTACGGTTCGCGTCAGCGTCGTCGGACGACGTTGTGGGCAGTAACCGGCAAGAATTCCAGAGCATAACGGGCAGGCACCTAGGTCTTACCCGCGACATCCATTGGCGATTCTCGAGCGGGCGGTACCGCGTGGCCCTCAGCCGCATCGTCCACGACGAGCTCTGGGCCCTTGACCGCCTCGTCACCGCGGTCAAACTTCGCCAATTCAGCCTACAGAGACGGATGATCCCCGGTCCTTCTTCGCGCCGACGGTGGCTGGTGAAGCAGATCTGGGAGTGCATCCGCGATGATAGGCTCTTCATCGACCCGGATGCGCCCGCGGGCGCGGTCGGCCTTTGCAATCCGTTCAAAGCCGACGGAAACCGCAAATTCTGGCTGCGCTTACGGGTTCGAGGAGGCGTCTGGGTCGTCGATTCGGATTTCCAGGGTGTGACCTCGCGGGTCTGTGACGGTGACGATCTTCAGGCGGCCGGACGATAGTTGTCGGGGCAATCCGGGCCACCGTCCGACAACCGCTCGACCATTGTTCGACTATCGTTCGACTGCCGTCCCGCTAGGTAGTCTTCCCCCGTGATCCGCGCGACCTTCCGCCTCCTCGAACTCCAAAAGCTCTACCCCCTCACGATCAGCAGGGGCACGATGAGTTCGAGCGAAAACCTCTTCGTGTTTCTCGACGATGGCGCCCGTACCGGAATCGGCGAGCTGTCGCCTGCAACCTCTTCGGCGTGGACGGCGGCGCGCGGCAAGCAGCAGCTCGAAGGCTTTTGCGCGGACTGGGACCTTGGCGGCCGCGCGATCCACGAAACCTATGCCGAGATGCGTCGGCGCGAGATCGATCCGCCCGCGATGGCGGCCCTCGACGTTGCGCTTTGGGACCTGTTCGGCAAGCGGTGCGGCCAGCCGCTCTACCGGGTGTTTGGGCTGCCGTTGCCGACCGAACCGACGAGCGTCACCATCGGCATCAATCCGCCGGAGGTGATCCGCGAACGAGTGCCGGAAATTCTTCGAGATTGCGGGGCCAAGTGCCTAAAGATCAAGCTCGGCTGCCCGGACGGGGTGGAGCGGGACAAGGAGAACTTCGAAGCGGCGCGCGAAGGCGCGCGACCGTTTGGCGCGAGGCTGCGGGTGGACGCGAACGGGGGCTGGTCGGTCGGTGACGCCAAGATGATGCTCGCCTGGCTCGCCGAGCGGGGCGTCGACTATGTAGAGCAGCCTCTGCCGGAAGGGCAAGAGGCCGACCTGCCGCGCATATTCGAGGGACGACCGCTGCCGATCTTCGTGGACGAATCGTGCCGCTTCTCGCAGAGCGTGCCCAAGGTGGCGGGGGCGGTGGATGGGGTGAATCTCAAGCTGATGAAGTGCGGCGGGCTCACCGAGGCGCTGCGCATCGTGGCGGCGGCGCGGGCGCACGGGCTGCAGACGATGATCGGCTGCATGAGCGAATCGTCGGTGGCGATCGCGGCGGGCGCCCACATCGGCGGGCTTTTCGACCACATCGACCTCGATTCGCACCTCAACCTCAACCCCGACCCGGCCAACGGCGCGCCGATCGATTTGCGCGGGGTCATCATGCCCACCGACGCCCCTGGGCATGGGTCGGAACTCGTCGCCGTTCATGCTTGATCGCTCGCTTCCGCTCGCGATCACGATGGAAGGGGCGTTGGGCTTGCCATTTGGGAAGATGGGCTATGGGGTGTTGCGGTATTCGCCGAACCCGATCGCGTGTCTGATCGATTCGACCCATGCGGGGGAGGACCATCGCCCGCTGAGCGGCATCGAGCGGCCCTGCCCGGTGGTGGCGAGCGTGCGCGAGGCGGCCGATCTGGGCGCTCGGGTGCTGGTGTTGGGCATCGCCCCGCCCGGCGGGCTGATCCCGGCCGAGTGGCTCCCTGGCATCGACGAGGCGGTGCGCCTCGGCCTTTGCGTGGTGAATGGGCTGCACGACCGGCTTGCGCCGCGCTACCCGTCGCTTAGCCCTGGGCAATGGATTTGGGATATCCGGGTCGAACCGGAGGGGCTGGGCGTGGCGAAGGCGGAGGCGGCGGGGCTCGCCAACCGCCGGGTGCTGATGATCGGCACCGACATGGCGGTGGGCAAGATGACGGCGGGGCTGGAGATGCATCGGGCGGCTCTGGCGCGGGGGATTCGGGCCGAGTTCGTCGCGACCGGCCAGATCGGTATCACGATCATGGGGCGGGGAGTGCCGCTGGACGCGGTTCGTGTGGACTACGCCGCGGGGGCGATCGAGCGGGAGGTGATGGCCGTTCGCGATGCGGAGCTCGTGATCGTGGAGGGGCAAGGCGCGCTGATCCACCCCGGCAGCAGCGCCAACTTACCGCTCTTGCGTGGCGCGTGCCCAACCCATTTGGTGCTCTGCCATCGGGCGGGCGCGACGGGGCTGATGCGCCTGCCGCATATCAAGATTCCGCCCTTGCGGGACTACTTGCGGCTGTACGAGGAGCTTTCCGAGGCTTGCGGCACGTTTCCTCGGGCGCGTGCTTGCGCGGTGGCGCTCAATACTGCAGGGCTATCGCACCAGGCGGCGCTGGAGGCGGCGCAGGCGATCGAGGACGAGACGGGGCTGCCGTGCGTCGATCCCCTGCGCCACGGAGCGGAGCCGTTGGTGGATGCGGTGCTGGCGTGACGTGTCCGGAGCAACGCTAACGCCTTGCCGCGACGAGCAGCTTCAGCCACTTCTTCGCGCCGAGGTAGTCGGTGGACACGCCGCCCTTGCCGCTGCTGCTGTGCACGAAGTAGCCGTTGCCGAGGTAGATGCCGGTGTGGCCGACCTTGCCTCGGCGGCTGTCCCAGAAATACAGCCGGTCGCCCGACTGCAAGTCCTCGAGCCTGAGGATCGGCTGGCCCACGCTGACCTGCTCGGCGGCGGTGCGTGGCAGGCTCACCCCGATCGCACCGTAAATCTGTTTGACGAACCCCGAGCAGTCGATTCCGGTCATCGTGCTGTTGCCGCCCCACTGGTAGGGCGCGCCGACGAAGTTCAAAGAGTACTGGGCGAGGGCGGAGCCGTTGCGGGACGCCACGCTCGGGCCGGGGCGGGTAGCGGGCACGTCGGCGGTGACATCGTAGGGTAGCTTCGCAACCTTATCGGCGGGCACGTAGCCGTAAACGCCGTTTTGCAGCAGCACCCTAAGCCAGGCCGCGCTGCGGCTGGTCTGGACTACCACGTACTCGTAAGGCTTCAGATGGTAATAGACGCGGGATCGCGTCGTGGACGAGGCGTAGATGTTTGTGGACGCGGTGGACTGACCGAGCTTGCCGATGACCTGACGCTCGGCAAAGGCGCACGCGCACGCGGCAAAGAGGGCGGCAAAGGCGAAGAGCCGGGCGGGGCGCATGGTCCTTAGAAGGTTATCTACCTGAATTATCGGTTCGAAGGTGCCCGCAAACAAGCGGGAGGCTAGGCGGCCGCCTTCGCCGCGCAAAGAGCCCGCAGGATGAGAAGGCCGTCGTCCGAACCCAAGATCTTGCGGGTGGCGCGCTCGGGATGGGGCATGATGCCGAGCACGTTGCCCTTCTCGTTCAAGACGCCCGCGATGGCGTGGGTCGCCCCGTTCGGGTTGGCATCCTCGGGCGATTCGCCAGGGCCGGGCACGTAGCGGAAGGCGATGCGGTCTTCGTCCTCCAGGCGGCAGATAGTGTCGGGATCGGCGACGTAGCGGCCCTCCAGGTGGGCGATGGGCATGCGGAGCGTCTTGGTAACCCCTCGCGTCCAGAAGCTGCTTCGGTTCACGGCTTGGAGGTGCACGTCGCGGCAGAGGAACTTCTGCTTCGCGTTGGCCATCAGCGCGCCGGGAAGCAGGCCCGCCTCGCATAGGATTTGGAAGCCGTTGCACACGCCGATTACGGGGCGGCCCTCGCGCGCGAACCGCGCCACCTCGTCGAGGATCGGCGCCCCCGCGGCCATCGCCCCGCAGCGCAGGTAGTCGCCGTAGGTAAACCCGCCGGGTAGGAGGGCGGCATCGTAGCCCCTCAGCGAGTGGTCTTCGTGCCAGACGTATTCGGCATCGATATGCGCATCGTCGCGCAAGGCGTGGAGGGCGTCCTGGTCGCAGTTGGCGCCGGGGAAGCGGATGACGGCGACCTTCACGCCACCACCTCCACGCGGTAATCCTCGATCACGGGGTTGGCGAGGAGCTTGTCGCACATCTCTTTGACTCGCGCCTCGCTGTATGGGTCGACCTGAAGCTCGATGAGCTTGCCGATGCGCGCCTCTTCCAGTTCTTCGTAGCCTAGCTTCTGGAGCGCGCCCGCCACCGTGCGTCCGGCGGAATCGAGGAGCGAGGGTTTGAGGGTCACGTACACCCGCACCTTGGTCATAACCTAGTTTGACATACCGGGCGGGCGGTGCGGAGTCACGCTACATCTGGCGCGCCACCCTCCCCTTACCCCTCCCTCAAGGGAGGGGACAACTTCATTGGCTCGCTCGCGCCCTCCGGGCGCTCGCTCACCTCTGTTGTTCGCAACGCCATCCTGGGCGTTGCTGGAAAAGCCATGCACGGCCACTGCAAGGCCATGCAAAGCCATTGCAGAGCGATCCCCAACAATCACCTCCATCCGACCTCAGCGAGCCTGCGGTCGACTTCCCCCTGCGCGGCAAGGGGAAGATGGGGAGGGCACGCTCCATCGTGCCCGAAGCGGGTGCAAGTCTCCACCTGTTCGGAGGAGCACCCCTTGTTCTAGCGGGCGGGTGGCTCTTTGTCGTTCATCATGCGGGTGAGAGTCTTCTGGTAGTCGGCCTTGTCCGCTTCGCCGGCGGCGGCGAGCGCCTTCGCCTCGGTTTCGACCGCCTTGCCCTTGTCGCCGGTAAACCAATACGCCCAGGCGAGGGTGTCGAGGAACGCCGCCTCTTGCCCTTTGCTTAGTTCGACCGCACGCGATGCCGCCTTCAGCGCCGCGAAGCCGTCTCGCTTCTCAAGCTTCGCCGCCGGGTCCACGATGAACCAGGCGAAGTTGTTGAGAAGGGCGGCTTGATCCCAGCCCATCTTCATGATCTCCGCGCCCTTGGCGGTGGCCTTATCCTTCTCGCCGGTAAACGTGAAGATCTGGTAACGCGCGAAGTCGGTGGTGAACTTGGCCTGAGGCGCGAGCGCGTCGAGGTCGTCGCACGCCTTGAGCGCGGCGGGGTAATCCTTGGCTTTCATCGCCTTGTTGAGGCTAAGGGTGGCCTCGCGGATGGGCTTCTGGGCCCCCATCGCCTTCTTGATCTCGGCCAAATTGTCGCCGAACTCCTTCTGGAAGGCGGCAAGGTCCCACTTGCCGTCCACGATCTGGGTGAGGGGTCCGTCGAGCTCCATCGGGTGGCCGATCCAGGCGACCTGTCGGTTCTGGTCGATCACGAACGCGGTGGGGATGCCGCGCTGCATGGCGGCTGCCATCCAATCCTTGGCCATCACGCCCTCGCGGCCTTCAGAGCCCTTGAGGTCGTCCATCGCGATGTTGTAATCCATCTTGTCGCCCATCTGCTGAACGAACGGCTCGACGTCGCTTTGCTTGGTTTCCCAGACGCTGACTCCCACGAAGGTCGCTTTGCCCGCGAACTTCTTGCTCAGGTCGGTAAGGTGGGGGATAGAGACACGGCAGGGCCCGCACCACGTGGCCCAAAACTCGACCACATAGACCTTGCCTTTCTCGAAATCGGCGACGGGGGTGCCTTTAACCCACTTCGAGATCGTCATGGCGGGGGGCGCGTCGCCCGGCATCAGGGTTGCGATGCGTTCCGCCTTTTGGGCGAAAGTGGCCGCCGCGCTCAGCAGCAGCGCCGTCGAAATAAGGGTTCGATACCGCATACCTAACAGTACCGGCAAACCGGCCAATTAGTTCGCGGCGGCTGGGCCCCTGTTCGGCGTCAGCCGAGCCGTGCCAGTGCCGCGAGGGTCTCCTCGATGAGATCGTCGGGGTCTTCGAGCCCGACCGAAACGCGCAGCAACGTCGGCGTGATGCCTTTGGCCAGCCGCTCGTCCTCGGTGAGGGCGGCATGGGACATGGCAGGCGGGTAGCTCACGAGCGTTTCGACTCCGCCAAGGCTCGCGCCCACGCGGAAAAGCGGCGAGCCTGCGAATAGGCGCTTGGCCTGATCGGGCGTTCCGTCGAGGTCGAAGGCGAGCATGCCGCCGAAGCAGCGCATCTGCCGCTGGGCGATTTCGTGCTGGGGATGGCTGGGCAAACCCGGATAGTAAACCGCACGCACCTTCGGGTGAGCAGAGAGAGTCTGCGCCAAGACGCGGGCGTTCGAGGCGTGCCTCTTCATGCGCAGTTCCAGGGTCTTGATCCCGCGCTGAACCAGCCAGCAGTCGAACGGGCCGGGGATGCCGCCCGCCGCCTTGGCGAAGGCGAGCATCTTCGCGGCTAGATCGGGATCGTTGGTGGCAAGTGCTCCGCCGGTCACGTCGCTGTGGCCGCCGAGGTACTTGGTGGTCGAGTGCATCACCAGGTCGGCGCCCAGCGCGAGGGGGCTCTGGCCGAAGGGCGTCGCGAACGTGTTGTCCGCCACCGACACGATTCCTAGGCGCTTCGCCTCCTTGGCTAGGCTTGCGATGTCGGCCAGGCGCAACACGGGGTTGGTGGGCGATTCAAAGATGGCAAGCCGCGAGTTCGGCCGCGCCGCATTCGCGAAGGCTTCGGGATCGCGCGAGTCGAACTCGGAGACTTCGATGCCTAGCGCGGCCAGGTGCGTATGAGCGTAGAGAAGGGTCCCGCCGTATACGTCCGAGCCAACGAGCAAGTGGTCGCCCGGCCTCAGGATCGAGCACGCGGCGGCGATGGCGGCCATCCCGCTCGCAAAGCAGGTGCAGTGCGCGCCGCCTTCGAGCGAGGCAATAGTGGCTTCGAGCGACGCGCGGTTCGGGTTGCTATAGCGCGTGTACTGAAACTCGGGCGGCTCGTCGATAGCCCCCCATTCGAAGACGGATGTTTGGAAGATCGCCTCGGCGACGGGCCGGGCACCCTCGGCCGCTTGGAGGCCGGTGTGAATCGCGCGCGTGGAGAAGCGCATAACCGATGTTACTCGCCCAGAGCCTCGGCGTGCCTCGGAACCGCCCCCGCCGCGTCGGACTCGGCGCCCCCCTCCTCCCCCGGGACCGGTCGAGGCAAGAGGGGGAAGGCGGAGGAGGCACATGCCCTCGCCGAGCTAAAATAGGCTATGGCGCGCAGGCGATCGCTTTGGCCCAGCTTTGCGAAGTGGGTGCTGATTCCGCTCGCGATTTGGGCTATCGGCTACTTCGCGATTGGGCCGATGGTCGGGGGCCGCCTAGATGAGCCCGCGACGCGCGTGCTTGGTGGCGACGAGCCTGCTTTTGCCCCCGAGCCGGCCAAGGCAGAGTCGGCCAAGCCCACGAAGGCGGCCAAGACGCGGAAGTCGAGGAAGTCGAAAGGCCCAGAGGTCGACGTTGTCGCCAAGCGAGAGCCCGCCGCCGAGCCCCCTCCGATGGATGCCGATCCGGTCATCGTTCCCGCCCTGCCCGACGAGGGCAGCGGCGGTGGCACGGGCAACTAGGGAACCGCCCCCGCCTCGCCGGAGCTCGCAGCCCCTCCTCCGGGCTTTGCCCGCAAGATGGGGCAGGCAGCTAGATTCCGAAGAATGCCTTAGCCGTACGGGTGGTGGCGCTTTCCACCTCTTCGGGTGTCGTTACGAGAGCTTGGGCGAGCCCGTCACAGATCAACGACAAGTAGGCCGGGTGGTTTGTCTTGCTTCGATAAGGCACGGGGGGCATGAACGGGCTGTCGGTCTCCAGAACCAGGCGATCCAGAGGAACGGCGCGCACCAGCTCGCGCAGGGCCTCCGACTTGGGATAAGTGATCGGCCCATCGACGCCGAGGATCCCGCCCAGGGCCAGGGCCCGCCTGGCATGGTCGAGGTCGCCCGAAAAGCAGTGAAACAGGTAGCGGCCGGAGCCCCGAGCCTCGAGAACGGTCAGCAGTTCGTCGTACGCCTCTCGGCAATGAAACACGATGGGCTTGTCGAGCCGGGCGGCCAGGTCGAGCTGGGCGAGCAGCGCCTGCATTTGCATGTCGGGCGGCGTGTCCTTCCAGTGGAAGTCCAGGCCGATTTCACCGATCGCCACAGCTTTGGGTCGCCGCGCCAGCGCTTCGATTTGGGAGAGCCAGCCCTCGGGCGCTTCACCCGCCGTGTTTGGGTGCATCCCGACGACGGCATGAACCTCCTCAAAGGAATCGGCCAATCGGAGCGCGGCCTCACTCGACTCGAGATCGATTCCCACGACCACGAGCGCCTCCACTCCGGCCACCCGGGCCGCCTCGATCTCTGCTGCGGGATCGGGAAAGGCGTCGGGAAAATTGAGGTGGCAGTGAGTGTCGATCAGCACGCGCCGGGCTCCGCCACCGGGCAAGGCTCGCCGGCAAGGCCGGTCAAGATAGGGCCAAGCAGGGGCGCAACGGCCTCAACACCCTGACGGGCGCCGGCCGGCGAGCCGGGCAGGTTGACCACGAGGCAATTGCCGAGCACCCCCGCGATCCCGCGCGAAAGGTGGCTGAACGGGGTGTGGTCGAGCCCGCGCAGGCGAATGAGCTCGCTGAGGTTGTCGGCGCGGCGATCCAGCACATCGGCGGTGGCCTCCGGGGTCAGGTCGCGGGGTCCGAAGCCGGTGCCGCCTGCGGTGAACACCGCTGAGCAGGTTCCGGCAAGTTCCCTTATCGCCCGGCGGATCGCGGCGGTTTCGTCGGGCACCAGGCGGGTGGCGAAGTCGTCGTAGCCCAGGGCGCGGAGCGCCTCGATGACGGCGGGGCCGCTCCTATCGGTGTCGCGGGTACGGGTGTCGCTGACGGTTACGACGCCGATCTTCGCCAAGGGGACTTGCCTCCGGATTTTTCGACGAGCCTCACGCCATCGATGGTGAGATCGGGATCGACTCCTTTGAGCATGTCGATCAGGGTGACGGCAGCGACCACAACAGCCGTGTACGCCTCCATCTCGACCCCGGTGGGCGCGGTCGTGAGGGCTTCGGCGGTGACGTGCAGCCCGCCGTCCTCTAGCCGGACTTGCACCGCCAAGTGGCTGAGCGGTACGTTGTGGCACAGGGGGACCAACTCCGAGCAGCGCTTGCCGCCCTGGATGCCCGCGATCTCGGCGGTCGTGAGAGCATCGCCCTTCGGCAGGTTGCTCAGCGCCTCGCGGTGGGCCGGAAGCAACCTGACCCAGCCTTCGGCTCGCGCGACCCGTTGGCTGGGCGTCTTGCCGCCGACGTCGACCATGCGCACGCTGCCGTCTGCGGCGATATGGCTCGCCCCGCTCATGCAGGGAGTGTACTTGCGCTTAGAGCATCGACTGGGGATCGACGTCGATCAGAACGTGGACACCTTTGGGCGCGAAATCGGCCAGCGCCGCCCCCACAGGCTCGACCGAGGCCGACGGCGGCAGTTTTAGCAAGACGTGGCGTCGCCACCGGTTTTGCAGGCGTTCTAGCGCACATTCCACTGGGCCGAGAACTTCGACCCCTTCGAGGGCGGACAACAGGGCGGCAGCCTCTTGCGACGCGCGCCCTACGTCTTCGCGCGATGGTCCGCTCAGGATCACGTTCACGAGGCGTCGGTAGGGCGGATAGCCCGCCTCTTCGCGCTCGGCGCGGACGGCCTCGTAGAAGCCGAGGAAATCGTGGCGGCGAGCCGCGTCGATCGCGACGTGGTCGGGGTTGAAGGTCTGAAACAGCACGAGGCCGGGCGCCTTGCCCCGCCCCGCGCGTCCGGCCACCTGCGATAGCAGCTGAAACGTGCGCTCGGAGGCGCGAAAATCAGGCAAGTTGAGGGACACGTCCGCCGCGATCACGCCGACGAGCGTCACTTTGGGGAAGTCGAGTCCCTTCGCCACCATCTGAGTGCCGACGAGCACGTCGAGGCTGCCCGATCGGAACCCGGCAAGGATCTCTTCTAGCGCGCCCCGCCGGCGGGCCACGTCGCGATCCAGTCGTGCCACCCGCGCTTTGGGAAATGCCAAGCGCACCGCCTCTTCCACCTTCTCTGTGCCAATGCCGAGGGGGCTGATCTTGTGGCCCCCGCATTGGGGGCACTTGGTCGGAATCGGCGCGGAATGGCCGCAGTGATGGCAGCGCAGCCTCATGATGCGACGGTGATAGGAGAGCGACACCGCGCAGCGGGGGCAGAGTGCTCGGTATCCACAGTCGCGGCAAATGAGAAAGGGCGCGTAGGCCCGACGGTTGAGGAAGAAGATGGCCTGCTCATCACGATCGAGGGTCGTTTGCAGCCGTTCGGAGAGCTCATCGGTAAGGATCGCGGGATGGCCCGCTCTATAGCCCTCGGTTAGATCGCGGACGTGAACCTCGGGCAGGCGCGCATCGGCTGCTCGCTCGGGAAGCGACAGCAGGGTTAGGCGCTCATGCTCGGCTTCGTAGAAGCTCTCGATGCTTGGCGTGGCCGAACCGAGCACGTATGGACAACCGTGGCGCTTGGCGAGGAATTCGGCCAGACGACGCGCGTGATACCGGGGGGCCGACTCCTGCTTGTAGCTCGACTCGTGCTCCTCGTCCAGCACGATGAGGCCAAGGTTCGCAAGCGGCGCGAAGAGCGCGCTACGAGCCCCCAGCACGACGGGCGCGTCGCCGGAATGAACGCGCAGGTAGTTGTGAAGGCGCTCGACCGGGGGCAGTTCGCTGTGCAGAACCGCCACGCGACGCCCGAAACGCTCGCGCAATGAGGAAATGGCCTGGGTGGCGAGGGCGATTTCGGGGACCAAGTACAGCACCTGGCGCCCGGCGCGCAGAGCCTCGGCGGCTGCCCTAAGGTACACCTCGGTCTTGCCGCTGCCGGTCACGCCAAAGAGCAGGAAGCCCCTTGGTTCCCGATTGGCGATGCTCTCAACCACCGCGTCGATCGCCAATTGCTGGTGACGGTTGGGGGTTGGCGGCTTGTAACCCGGCTTGGGGTCGTGTTCGACCTGCTCGAGCAACCCGGCCTCGATTAGCGCCCGCACAGTTGTGTCGGTCACCCCGCTGAGAGCCTTGATTTCTCCTGCCGTGAGCCGCGCATCCTCCGCCGCCTGCAGCCGCATGATCGTGAGGGCTTGAGCTGGCTTGCGCTTGCTTTCGCCGGCAAGAAACCGCTCGATTTGGCCTTCGTCGGAGGTCAGACGGAACAATCGTTCCTCGGTGCCTTTCGATGGCGATGGAGGCAGCAGGAGGGTCTGCTCGGCTATCCCTGCCTCTTGCAGCTGCTTGAGCGCCTTCAGGATGCCTGCAGGCAAGGGCTTGCGCTTCGGGGGACGAAACGTGCCACCGCCTTCGCGCAATGAGCGTAGGACTTCGTCCTGCACCGGCGACTCGCCGCGCGCATCGGCGCGCAGCAGCCGCCAACCTTTCGTCAACCGATCGCGGACGCCGGGGGGAGCGGCTGCGGAGAGCGCGACCGGGAGAGGGCAGAGGGTCTCAGTCGCCACGAAGCGAACTAGATCGAGGGTGGGACGTGGCAGCCCGAGACCCTCGACCCGGCCCAAGACGCCCTTAAGCCCGGCAATCGGGAATCCAAGGCGATCTTCGGCCGCTTCGTACAGGTCCGCGACGAAGCCAAGGGTAGAGCGTGGACCCAGTGGCACGAAGACGGCGTCGCCCAGGCTGAGAGAAGGCTCGGCCCGATAGGTGTAAATGGCCTCGCGCCCGGCGGAGCGCGCATCGATCACCACGTCCGCAACCCACGCGGTCTTAGCCACTGGTTCAGCCGTCTTCAAGCAGAGCCCAGCGTACTCAAGAGTTCAGTGCTTCTGATCGAAGCGGAGCGATACGAGGATGTTGGAGTAGTCGTCGGTCCAGGCGCGAATCCCCGGCTCGGTCTTCGCGACGCGCCAGTCGGGATCGGTGGCGAGCGGCTTGAGGGCATCCCAACTCCTGGCGACCATGACGTAGATGGAGGCGCTCTCCATGTTTGCCTTGCGCAATGGCGTGAGTCCGAGGTCTTCGCACGTTAGCGCGACTGCGCCGATGTCCCGAGCGATGGCGGCAACCTCGGGCTCCAGGCGCAGATATCGGTTCGAGATATGTACGGACAGGATGCCGTCGGGGCGCAGCTTCGAAAGGTACATGCGAACAGCCTCTTCGGTCATCAGGTGGACGGGAACCGCATCGGAGGAAAAGGCGTCCAGGGCGATGAGCCCGTAATTACCCTGCGACGAGGCGAGACGGAGGCGGGCATCTCCGAGAATGACCTTCACGTTGGCCGGACAGTCCCGCAGGTAGGTGAACAGCCTCGGGTCGCGCGCCATGCGCTCGATGCTCGAATCGATCTCGTAAATGTCGAGGTTGCTGCCTGGGCGAGCGAAAGCAGTCAACGTTCCCGCGCCAAGGCCCACGATGGCGTACTGGTCGAAGCGACCCGTCGGCCCGAACTGCGTCCAAATGCGGCCCATCCCGCTCCGCTTGCCGTAATAGGTGATCGGCCGCCTCGATAGGATGGGGTCGGTGAACTGGGCTCCGTGCAGGGTCGTGCCATGAACAAGTCGGTGCGTGCCCTGCCAAGAGGTGACCACGTGCACTCCAAAGAAGTTTCGTTGAGCCAGCAGCAGCGTTTCCTCGGGCTTCAGCGTGGTCGCCATGCCAAGCGCGGCCATGGCGGCGGCAAAGGTCAGGGCATAGCGAATCGGCCTCAAGACGACCACGAATAGGCCGACAGCGCCGATCCATGCCCAAAGGTCAAGTTGGCCCAAGGACGCAATCTTGAGCGGCCCGCCGCCGATTCCGTTAAGGGCGGAGAATGCGGCGACGCCGACCAGCACGGGCCAAACCACGTCCAGCACGAGCGACCGCCTCGGGCGGGCAGCGAGTCCGATCGCGACGAGGCACGCGGCGAGGGCGACGGGATACTCGGAGAGGCTGACGAAGGTCAGCGGAGCTACGATGGCAGCGAAAAAGCCACCCAAGACTCCGCCAAGCGAAATCCAAAGATAGAACTCGGTTAAGTGGGTCGGCGAAGGGCGGCTCCGACCGACTTCGCTGTGGCATCCCAACATGACCACGAAGGCGCAGATCAAGTGCATCGGCACGATGACCGAGATGGGGCCCGATCGATCGAAGCCGAACGCGAAGGCGGGTAGGGCCGCCGCCATCAGGGCGAAGATCCGAGTCGCGGTTGGGCTCAGCCAGGGGCGGTCGGCGAAGGCGATGATGTAGGTGATCAGATAAAGGGAGAGGGGTGCAACCCAGAGGAGCGGGATAGGCGCAACATTGGTCGTGAGGTAGCCGGTCACCCCTAAGAGCAAAGCGCTGGGGCCGGCGGTAAGAAATATCCAAAGCAGCCGGCGACGCCAAGTCGGGGCGACATCATCTGCGATGGGTGCCGATTCGATCGCCGCATTGCCTGCTGACTGTGGAACTCGGTTGAGAGCGATAGCGCAGGCCAGAACCAGGCCGGTCAGCGCGACATAACCGTAGCTCCAATAGCGGCTTTGCTCGTCGAGGCGGTAGAGCCGCTCAAACCACGATGGGTAGCCGATGAGGGCGACCATGCTCGCGAGATTGCTCGCTTGGTAGAGGAAATATGGGTTGAGCGCTCGCGGGTGGTTCGTCTGGCTAAACCAGCGTTGAAGGGTGGGGGCCCCCGCCGAAATCGCAAAGAAAGGCAAGCCCACGCCTGCCAGCAGCATGAGCAGGAGCATCGGCAGGGGCTGGGCAAGCACGCCGTGCGGATTCGTCGCTAAGGCGGACTCATAGACCGAGCGGAGCTTTTCGGGCATGCCGATCGGTAGCACGAGCAGCCCGATGCCGAGCACGCCGACGTGCAGCCAGGCTTGGCGCCGCGCGCCCAGTTTTCGGATGGAGAGGTGGGCATAAAGATAGCCCAGCAGCAAGATCAGTTGGAAGAACAGCAGCGAGGTGTTCCAGACCAGAGGCGAGCCGCCAAAGGTGGGCAGAAGCCGCTTGGCGATCAGCGGTTGAACCAAAAACAGGAGACCCGAGCCGAGAAAGATGGTGGCTGTGAAGAGCCAACGCATGGCGGGTTAGCGCGGGAAAAGCCATCTTATCCCATGCCGGGGCGTCGTCGCATAAGTAGGGTCAGCTCTTCTTGTCGAGCTTCTTCAGGATTTCGCCCTGCTTCAGACCTGCTTTCTCGGCGAGGGCGACCAGCACCTCGTTTTGCTGCTCGAGGTGGTGGAGGATGCGCTGCACCTCCTCTTCGGCCTTGACGTTGATTTCAAAGTCGCTTTCCGCCCGTCGCTCGGAATGCCTGCCCTGCAAGTTCTGGCCCACCATGATCAGCGGCATCAGAAGAATCTGAATCACGTTGCTTATCAGCAAATAGGCCACGAAAGCGGGGAACGGGTCGAACGACTTGAGGCCGACGCTCGGGAGCTCGGAGGCGATGATGTTGTATCCGCACCAGATCACCGTCCAGGTGAGGATGATGAGAAAGAAGCCCATGGTGCCGACGCGGTCGGTGATCACCATCGCCAGCCTTTCCAGTCCGCTGAGGTTCTCTTTGTGCTCTTTGTTGACGTTGCGCACGGCAGTGTGTTCTTGGTTGTTCATATCGCTTGAGACGAGCCGGGAGGGCAACGGGTGGCAAGGTACCCTTTGAGCCTGCGATGACCGTCCGCGACCTGCGCGAGAAATACCTGGCGTTCTTTCAGTCGAAGCAGCACGATCTGTTTCCGTCGGGTTCGCTCGTCCCTTACGACGTGACCGGGCGGCTCGACGAGAGCCTGCTCTTCAACGGGGCGGGGATGGTGCAGTTCAAGCCCTATTTTAGGGGGGTGGTGAAGCCCAAGAACCCGCGCATCACGACGGTGCAGAAGTGCGTGCGCACGGGAGACATCGAGACGGCGGGCGACCTCACCCATCTCACATTTTTCGAGATGCTTGGCAATTTCTCGTTCGGCGACTATTTCAAAGACGTGGCGATCGCCTATTCTTGGGAGTTCATCACGGCGGCGGAGTGGCTAGGGCTCGATCCGAACCGAGTTGCGGTAACCGTGTTCGAGGAAGACGACGAGGCCTACGGCGAGTGGGAGAAGCATTATCGGGCCGAAGGCATCGATCCGGCTTCGCGCATCTTCCGGTTGGGGGAGGAGACGAACTACTGGCCGGCGGGGGCGTTTTCGAGCGGCCCACCGGGTCCCTGCGGGCCGAATACGGAGATGTTCTACTGGACCTCGGGAGACGCTCCCTCTGGTTCGTATGGGAAGGAGCAGTTCGTGGCCGATGAGGCGGGCGGGAAGTGGCTGGAGTTCTGGAACGACGTGTTTATCCAGTTCGAGTGGCAAGGGTCGTTACGCAATCCCGAGCGGCCGGGCGATGGGTATGTGAAGGAGGGGATGCTGCCCCTGCCGTTCCAGAGCGTGGATACGGGGATGGGGCTGGAGCGGACGATCACGGTGCTGAACGGCAAGCGCGACATCTACGACAACGACGCGTTCGCGCCGATTCTGCGGAGGATCGAGGCGATCTTGGGTGGGTCATTCAAGTACGGTGCGGGCAACACGGTCTACGAGGAGACAGGCGGAGGCAGCCTACAGCCCTTTGCTGTCGTCCTGGATAGAGATTCCGCTGCGAGGGTTGTCGCCGATCACATCAGAACCGCAGCCTTTTGCATCGCCGACGGAATAATTCCGGGGAATGCAGGTCGCGGCTATGTTCTGCGCCGGCTGATCCGTCGAGCTGTGCTGAAAGGCCAGCGTGTGCTCGGATTCGCCCAGCCGTTCTCCCACGAAGTGTTCGAGGGCGTTATCGAGGCAATGGGCGGGTACTACAAAGAGCTTTCGGAGCGGCGCGACGTCATCGTGGAAACATTGCGAAACGAAGAGGCGTTATTCCGGCGCACCGTTCACACCGGAGCCTCCATCCTGCGATCCCACATTGTCGACCTGGTGGCCGAGGCGGGGCTCAAAGAAGAGGGCAGTATGCTCCTCAGCAAGCCACTCCCGGTCAAGCCGCGTAAGTTGCCGGGCGTCGTCGCTTTCAAGCTCTACGACACCTTCGGATTTCCGCTCGAAGTCACCCAGGAGCTTTGCGCAGAGGCAGAGATCGAGGTCGACACCGAGGGCTACGAGAGAGCGATGCACGAGGCTCAGGAGCGATCACGCGGCGCATCTGGCATGGATACGGTCTACACCTCAATTTCTGTAAAGGTGGCGATCGGCGAAGCGAGCGCGCTCGTCAAGGCAAACGACCCATCGGTCGCGGTCGACTCGCACCCGACGGCAACGCGGTTTTTAGGCTACGAATCGCTCGTGGCGAAGGCGCGAATCGTCGAGACGCGGCCCCAAGTGGACGGAGCGGGCCAGGCGACGGGCGAGTTGTTGCTCGCGCTCGACCAGACGCCGTTCTATGCCGAATCGGGCGGCCAGGTCAGCGACACGGGGGTGCTCATCGGCGACGGCTTCGAGCTGAAAGTGGTCAATCTCGCGCGGCACGACGGGGTGCTCGTGCATCGGGCCGAGCCCGTCGCGGGATCGTCCGGAACTCCTCCCCTTCAAGGAGGGGGAGGGCCTGTGAGTCCCGATCTGATCGGGACGAACAGGGGTGGAGGTTCTGATGGGGAGCACGGGCTAAAGCCCATGCCACCCGAAGTCGCCGCTTTGGTCGGCCAAGAGGTGCAAGCCCGGGTAGACGCTCCCCGCCGCCGAGCGACGCAGCGCAACCACACCGCGACCCACCTGCTTCACGCCGCGCTCCGCCAGGTGCTGGGCAAGCATGTGACCCAAGCGGGCTCGTACGTCGGTCCCGACCATCTGCGGTTCGACTTCACCCACGGCAAGGCGATGAGCCCTGCCGAGGTAGCGGAGGTCGAACGCATCGTCAACGCCCAAGCGCTCGAGAACCTCGACGTGAAAACCTACCCCGATCTGCCGCTGGCGGAGGCCAAGGCGCGCGGGGCGATGGCGCTGTTCGGCGAGAAGTACGGCGAGGTCGTGCGGATGGTGGAGGTGGGCGATTTCAGCCGCGAACTGTGCGGCGGCACCCACGTTCGCACGACGGGCGAGATCGGGCTGTTCAAGATCAGGAGCGAGGGTAGCGCGGCGAGCGGGGTGCGGCGCATCGAGGCTCTGACCGGCGAAGAGGCCTATGCATGGGTGCTGGAAGCCGACCGGCGGTTGCATGAGGCGGCGGGCTTGCTCAAATCGAACCCGGCCGAGGTGGTGCACTCGCTTGGCGCGCTGCAAGAGGCGTTGAAGGAAGAGCGGCGGCGGCGCGAGCGGGCGGAGGCGGCCCTCGTGCGCGGAAGTGTTACTACGCAACACATCGCTGGAAAGGCGAGCATTGTGGCTGAAACCATTCTCGTGGGTGATGTGAAGCTCTGGACTCGCAAGTTCCAAGATCTCGACCCGAAGACGGTAGCCTCGGCGGTGGACGAGCGCGTTGCTTCCGATCCGAGCCTGGTCGCGCTGGCGGCGGTGGTGGCGGATGGCAAGGTGCAGATCATCTGCAAGGCGGGAGCAGGCGCCCTCGCCAAGGGCGTTCACGCGGGCCGCTTGGTGGGCGAAGTGGCCAAGATCTGCGGCGGCGGCGGCGGCGGCCGGCCCGATTTCGCCACCGCGGGCGGGCGCCTGCCCGAGAAGGTGGACGAGGCGCTGAAGGCGGCGGCCGGCGTCGTCCGATCTCAGATGGGCTGACATCGCGTCTAGCCAGTCCCTTGCGCTTAACGCTCCACTCCACCGAGAGGGGGATCGCTTCTTCAGCTTGCGCGCCCTCTTTCGCGAATTGCATGTGAGCCTTCCCGATGCCCAGCCACCCGCCGGACCACCGGGGCAAGAGGCAGAGGGCAGCAGGTAGGCTTTGCCATCCCCCGCCCCGACGACGCGTGAGCAATCCCGCCTCTCCTTATATCGTTTTCGAGAACGTCGAAGTCCGGTACTCGCCATTGGTGAGGGGGCTTTGCGGGGCCACGCTCCGGATCGAGCGCGGCGAGTTCGTGTTCTTCGTCGGGCGCACGGGGGCGGGCAAGAGCACCCTCCTGAAGCTGCTGACGCGAGAGGCCGCGCCCACGAGCGGAAAGGTCACGCTGGCGGGGATCGACCTAGGTCGGCTGCGAGAGCGCGAGATCCCCGCGCTTCGACGCCAGATGGGGATCATTCCCCAGGATTTCGCCCTCTTGCCGCGCAAGCGCGTCTGGGAGAACGTGGCTTACGCGATGCGCGCGGTGGGGGCTACTCGAAAGGAGGTACGGCGGCGAGTCCCTGCGATTCTCGAACAGGTCAACATCGGGCACAGAGCGGACGCATTCCCGCATCAGCTCAGCGGCGGCGAGCAGCAGCGAGTGGCGATCGCGCGCGCCCTCATCAACGATCCTCCGCTCCTTCTCGCCGATGAGCCGACGGGGAACCTCGACCCCGAGCACTCGCTTGAAATCATGCAGATTCTCGCCCGGCTCAACGAGCGCGGCACGACTGTGCTCGTCGCCAGCCACGACGTGCTCACGGTGGCGAAAGTGAACCGCCGCATCGTGACGGTTGAGGGCGGGCAGGTGACGAGCGATTCGAAATCGGAGGCGCCCGCACGTGTTTGACCGCCTAGAGTTTTTGTTTGGCGAGGCGACCATGGCCTTGCGGCGCAACGTGCTGATGGCGCTGGCCGCGATAACGACGGTGGCGGTCTCCCTGTTCTTGATCGGGGGGCTGGGATACGTGTATTTTCGGATCGACGAATATGCGCGCACCTTGCCGGGCAAGCAAGAGATGCGGGTCTTCCTGCGCTCGGGGGCGCCATATGCCCAGATCACGGAAACGGCCAAACAAATTCGGGCGATGCCGGGGGTGGCGAGCGCAGTTTGGATGCCCAAAGAGAAGGTTTGGGAGAAGGAGCGCCTGCAGCATCCCGACCTGACCGAAGGGATCGAGAACCCGTACCCGGATGCGTTCAAGGTGACGCTGAGCGATCTTTCCTCGGCGGGGAAAGTGGCGGGCGCGATTCGGGCGATGCCCGCTGTCGAGCCCGCGGGCGGGGTCGTCTATCTCGAGAAGGAGCTCGAATTCATCGACCAAGCGATGCGGGTGGTGCGCTGGCTGGGCTCGGTGTTCGGGTCGTTGCTTTTCGTTACGGGCGGGGTGCTGATCTACAACGCGATTCGGCTGACGATTCTCTCTCGGCGCGTCGAGGTGCGTATCATGCAGCTCGTTGGAGCGACGAGGCTGACGATCCGGGCGCCGTTCGTAATCGAGGGCATCGTGCAGGGGGCGCTCGGGGGAGCGCTCGCCGCCCTGATGGTACTGGCCAGCCATCAGGTCTTCGCCCGGTTCATCGAGAGCCTTAAGGCGGACGTGACTTCGCCTCCGTTTCCCCTGGGCCTCGCCTTGGCCGGGCTGAGCCTTGCGGGCGCTACGTACGGGTTGCTTTGCTCGGTGGTCGCCGTTCGCTCGCCGATGAGGCTGCAGTGACGCGTCTGGCACGAGCGGGCTGTTTTGGGGTGGCACTGGCTTTAGGGCTGGGCGTTGCCGCTTCCGATCCCACTCAGAAGCCCCATTCCAAGCCAAAGCGGCCGCTTCACGATTTGCAAAGCGACCTGAGCCGGGTGCGCGCGCGCAAGCAAAGGGTGAGGGCGGAACTTCGGAAAACCAAGCGGAAGGCTTCGCTTGTGCTTACCGATCTCCACGCGGTCGATGCGCGGCTGAGCAAGCTCGAAGGCGATCTTGCGGACACAACCGATCGGCTCTCGACCTGCCGAAGCGACCAGCGGCAAGCGGCGAACGATCTGGCCGATACGACCAAGCAACTCGAAATGAGCCGCGAGCAGGTACGCACGAGGATGAGAAGGCTCTACATGCAAGGCGACGCCTCGTTCGTCAGCGCGCTCATGGGTTCGACGAGCGTGGGCGATTTGGCCGCGCGCAAGTTCCTGTTCGAAAAGATTGCGGAGAAGGATCGCTCGGTTTTCGACGACTACCGGAAGCTTCGGGCCGAGCAGGCGCAAGAAAAGCGTCGCATCGACTCGCTAACCGATCGAACGGGCAGGCTGATGGCGATGCAGCAGAGCCAAGAGGTCGATCTCCAAGACGCGCGGACGCAGAAGAAGCATTACCTGGGTGAGCTTCAAGGGCGTATGGGCGAGCTTCAGGAGCTTCTCGACCAATTCGAATCGGATGAGCGCGAGATCGCCGCCCAGATTCAGGGTTACACGGGGAAGGTGACCTTGCCTCCGTTCACCGGGCGACTCAGCGCGCCGATCCGGGCACGGCGGGGCAGCGGATTCGGCATGCGCTATCACCCGATCCTACATATTTGGAGGCTGCACGCGGGGGTCGATTTCGGCGCGCCCACCGGCACGCCGATCAAGGCGGCGGCGGATGGGGTGGTGATCTCGGCGCGCACCATGCGCGGGTATGGCAACGTGGTCATCATCGACCACGGGGGCGGGCTTTCGACGGTGTACGCCCACTGCTCGCAGTTTGTGGTGACGGGCGGGGAGCGGGTGCGGAGGGGCCAGACGATCGCGGCGGTGGGCTCGACCGGGCTTTCGACCGCGCCTCATCTGCATTTCGAGGTGCGGGTGAACGGGCATCCCGTGAATCCGGTCAACAGGCTTTAGGGGGGTGTTGGAGCGGGTCTCGGCAAGAGCCCATGCAAGGGCGAGGCTATCGCGACATCCTTGGCTCCTCCAGCCCCAGGTGCCGAGGCTGGAGGAGGTGGTCCAGCGCGCGCCGCGTCTGAGTTGAGGATGTGCCTTCTATGTGATCGAGAACGAACTCACGAGGGCATACCGCCGCGGACACCCACCCCCGCCCCCTCCCTGCTGTTGCGACCGGGGAGATGGGTGACAGATGTTCGGAGACATAGGTTACACATCTTTGTAGTCTCTGAGGTCGAGGGTGGCGATGGTCCGGGCGAAGAAGCGAACCTCGAGGAGGTGCTCGTCGAGCTGCTGTAGTGCGACCGACCATGCCTGGATCGTGCACTTTGCGCAGATCCCATCCCGAGTCGTATTCAGGTTCGCTCGGAATTGCGGGAAAGCCACGATCGGACGGTGTGTAGCGCTCAATTGGAGCCTGCATCGCAAGCGCCTCGTGGGGGCGCACATGGTTGTAGCAGTGGCGAAAGGCGTCGAAGGCCTCTTGGCATTCCAGCAGGGTGCGAAAGACCCTGCCTTGCAGCGCTTCGAGCTTCAAGGTGCGGTGGAAGCGCTCGAGCTTGCCTTGAGTTTGTGGATGGTAGGCGCGGCCGTGCCAGAGCTCGACCCCGAGCTTCGTCAGCCACACCCCAAGGGGCGTCAGGCCATGCTCGGCCTCAGAGCCCCAGGGAGGGCCGTTGTCGCACAGAATTGCCCACGGCAGGCCGTAGCGCTCGAACACCGCGGCGAGGCGCCCCTTGACGGTCTGGGTCTTTTCGTCCCCGCACGCCGCCACGCAAAGCGCATACCGCGAGCAGTCGTCGAGCATGGTCAGCGGGTGGCATCTTGCCTCCATGGTCGCAAAATGCCCTTTGAAGTCCATCTGCCAGAGCTGGTTGGGTTCGGGGTGCTCGAAGCGCTGCCAAGGGCCGGCCGGCATCGGCACGAGGCGCTGCACGCCGTTTCTTTTGAGGATTTGAACCATGGTGCTTGGGGCCGGGATCCCGCCCAGCCCTTGCCTGACAAGGTGGGAGCGCAGCTTGCGGGCGCCCCAACCCGGATGCTCGGCCGCTGCTCCCAGCACCGCCGCCTCCACTTCAGGAAGGGTCTTGTTCGGACTGGTCCTCGGCCTGCGGGAAAGGTCTTCCAACTCCTGCCTCGATCGCCACTTGTATCCGGTCTTGCGGCTGACCCCAAAACGATGGCACAACAGGCGGAAGTTCACACCCTCTTTGCCCGCCATCGACACGAATTCAACTCGGCATTCTTTCACGGCTCGGTTATCCCAGGGCATGTGTTAACCATGTCCCCGAACAGGTGCAACCTATGTCTCCGGTCTATACAGAGGGAGGGGGTAGGGGGAGGGTGAAGAGTTGCGAGCCTGAATGTCGCCTCGTCACATTGGTCCATAACCTCCGCCTGCCGCGGAGCACCACCCCCCGCTTCGGTTCCCTCAGCGGCCCCCGCCGTGTGGCAGGGGCTTAGTATTTTCTTTGACTCGCTCGCCCCGTCCCGGGTCTCGCTCACCGTTTTTGTCGTGGGACGCCATCCATGGCGTCCCCTGAGGACGGATGGTGGGCGCTTGGGGCGGCCATCATGGCGGCGGCGGGCAGGCTGCGATGACGTCGTCGCTGTGCTCGATGCCCTTCTTCTTGAGTTCCGATCGAGTCAGCCCGCCGTCGTCGCGCCGGTCGTGACCAACGCTGTAGATTCTGATCGAGCCGTTGACGGAAACGAGTCGCAGGGGCTTCTTGGTGAAGGGGTCAGTCCAGTTGCCTGGGATGTCCTCGATCCGCTTGGGAAGGGCGCCGGTCTTCGCCTCGACAATCAGGGCCCTGACCAGGGCTTGGGTCGCGCGCTTGTCGGCTGTGTGGCGCACGATTGCTACGCCAGATTGGCTGAACAAGGAAAGCATGGTTTCTTCGAACGTGTAGCTTGCGCGAAAAGGCGTTGAGATCCTGTCGATGATCTGGTCAAGAGCCTTCGATTGTGCCTCGGGGTCTTCTGAATGCTCGTCGAGCCGCTGCTTGGCTTCGAGCCAGACCTGAACGTGCCTCGCAGCGAACGCCCTACTCAAAGGATCCCTTGGGAGACCGGTGCGAACGAGTTTCGAGGGATCGAGCTTCGGTAACGAGCCCCCGGAGTCGTCGTCGGACTGGCCGGTTTCCTTCGCCCTCCCGTATTGAGGTAGGTTCCGTATCGCGGCGAGGCCCTCATACATGTTGCCCCGGAGCGAGAAGGCGAGATTGGGCTCGCCCTTGAACTGATCGAACAGCGCGTCGAGACGGCCCAAGGCATCGGCTCGATTCCTAAACAGGGTGGCGCACCGCCTAACCCGGTCGAGCGTGATGGACTTGCAAGCGATATCCACCAACATCGAGATCTGGGTGGGCTCCTTGCCCGCCAAGAGTCCAAGTCGCCAGGCATGGATGAGGTCTTCGAAGCATCCGTCCACGTCACCAATGGCGGCCCGTCGCTCTGCCCGGATGGCGAACACTTTCGTGAAATCCTTTAGCCCCTTGTACTCGGCAAACACCAAATCGGGTCCCAGATCCCAGTCTCGCTGGAAGTCGACGCCGGGCTTATCGGCCGCCGGAGCCGCCAACTTCAGCGCGGGCCCGAATTGTTGCAGCCCGCCGTCCAGCGCTTTCGTGTCGCCCGCCTTGAGTGCGTCGAAGAGCGGCCGTACTTTGCGCGCCAGCTTCTTGGATTCGTAGAGCGCGATCGCCTGACGCAGTATGGGTGCCGCATTGTCGTTGGGCGCGACCGGCGGGTTGGGCTGCAAGTCCTTGGCTTCCCACGGAAGCCCCGCTTTGCGATAGGCGATCGCCGCCTCATCGGCTTCGCGAGCGGCGGGTCCGATGTCGAGCGGGCCGCAGCCGAAGTAGAGTGCGCCCGACCCTCCGCCGCCGCATACCACGAGGATCGTCGCGACGATCCAAATCGTCACGCGCAATGCTTTCGGCATCCTCTTCCGAGCTTTCATGCCGCTATCAACACTCTACAGCCATTCTCGTGGGCGTGAGCGTCCGAAACCGCTACAAATCCACTCGCTTCACCTTCAGATTCGGAACCGGCAGCAGCGTTTCGTCGCGAATCGCGGGGGTGGTGCTGGGCCCGAGGATTTCCTGGATTCGCTGCTCCGCGTCGCGGATGTAATCGCCCACCTGCTTTTCCAGGTCGATCCGAATTTCCTCCATATCCTCCAGCAACTTGAGAATCAGCTCGACCCCGGCCAGATTCACGCCCATCTCTTGGGTCAGGCGCTGGATTCGCCTCACCCGCAGAATGTCGGCCTCGCTGTAGAGCCGGTTTTTCGCCCCGGCCCGCGAGGGCGCGACGAGGCCGAGCCGCTCGTATTGACGGAGCGTCTGCGGATGCACGCCGCACAGCCGCGCCGCCACCCCGATCATGTAGACCGGCTGGTTGTCGGTTCTCATGCCGCCGGGCCCTCCAACTCCGCCAATTGCCGAAGCAAGCGGCGCTGATCTTCGCTGGGCCGCTTCGGCACCGTGACCTTCACCTTCGCCATCAGGTCGCACCGCCCGCCCTGCAGGCGCGCTATCCCCTGCCCGGCAAGCCGAAAGGTCTGGCCGCCCTGAGTGCCTTCGGGAATCTTCATCGTGACGGTGCCGCGCAAGGTGGGCACGCGGATCTCGCCGCCAAGGGCGGCGGTGGTGAACGGCACCGGCACCTCCACCTCCAGGTGGTCTCCAACCGCCCGGAACTTTGGATGGGTCGCCCAGTGGACGGTAACGAACAGATCGCCCGCCCTGCCGTTTACGCCCGCCGAGCCTTTGCCGGGCACGCGTAGCTTCTTGCCGTCCTCGATGCCGGCCGGGATGCTCACCTCGACCTTCTTAGTCGTCGGCACACGAGTGACACCATCGCGGGCACGCGCGGCGTCGATCGTCTGGTAAGTCAGCATTCGCTTGGAGCCCTTGTCGATCTCTTCGAGGGGCACGTCGACCACCTTGTCCACGTTCTGGGGACCGATTTCGTCGAACCCAAAGCGAACGCCGCCGGGCGCCGCTCGCCCCGCGCCACCGAATATCTGCTCGAACACCGAGCCGATGCCCCCTTCGTGCCCAAATTGGAATTCGAAGCCGCCATCGCCCGGACCCGGCCCGCCGCCAAAGTTCTTAGCCGCCTCCCAGTTCTGGCCGTACTGGTCGTACAGCTTGCGCCGTTCGGGATCGCCGATCACCTCATAGGCCTGGCTGATCTCCTTGAACTTGGCCTCTGCGCTCTTGTCGTTCGGATTGACGTCGGGATGGAGCTTACGGGCAAGGCGGCGGTAGGCCGACTTGATTTCCTTGTCGTCCGCTCCGCGCTTGACGCCCAGCACTTCGTAGAAGTCTCTTGCCATAGCCCTTGCCGCTTCAATTACCTGACAGTATAACGCTCAAGGCCGCGTAAGGGTTTCTCGGGACGCAGGCCGTTCGGCTGAAGGCCAAAACGCGAAAATGGGTTGGAAGTCCGTGTAACTTTGCCCAGGCCTCCCCAATAATCCCATTCGTGGACCTGGCCAGCCTTGAAATCAAGATCGCGCGCAGCGAGAACCTGCCCGTGCTGCCTCAGATCGTCACCTCCGTCATCAAGATGGCCGACGACCCCGACGCCTCGCCGCGCCAGATGGAGCGGCTGATCGAGCACGAGCCCGCGATCACGGCCAAGATTCTGCGGGTGGCCAATTCCGCGTTCTATGCCATGGACCCGGTGCCCACGATCGGACGGGCGATCGGCGTGCTTGGGATGAACTCGATCCGGTCCCTGGTCGTGAGCGTGGCTTACCAGCAGTTCGTGTCCACCAAGGCGGTGAGCACGCGGTTCGACCGGTTCGCGTTTTGGCAGCACAGCCTGGCCACCGCCATCGGCAGCCGAATTCTCGCCAAATTGCTCTTGCCCGCGCGCGCGGAGGAAATCTACGGGGCGGGAATGATGCACGACGTGGGAATTTTGGTCATCGATCGCTTCTGCCCGGACGAACTGGACGAGTGCATCGCGGTAGCGAACGAGCAAGGGATCTCCCTTTGCGAGGTCGAGCGGCACACCTATGGCTACGACCACGCCGAGGTTGGCGGGCTCCTCGCCGAACGTTGGGGTCTGAGCGGGATGCTCCCCACCGTGATCGGCCTCCACCATCGCCTTCAGTCTGCAACCGAGCACGAGGAGGCAATCGCGCTCGTGTCCATCGCCAACACGGTTGCCCACCAAGCGGGGTTCACGAACCAGTTGAGGAAGTGCGTGGAAGATTTCGATCCCGCCGCCCGCATGAAGATGGACATCGCCGACGAGCAGCTCGATGTGATCAAGGCGGTCGTCACGCAAGAGGTCGCCAAGGCGCAAGAGGCCTTCCAGATCAAGTAGCGCCTATGCGCCCGGGATGCCCGGCTCGGTAAGCAGCGCTGGGTCGAGCGCCTTCTTCAACGTCTCTTCATCCAGCAGGCCCCGCTCGCGCACCACTTCGGGAATGGTCTTGCCTTCGGCGAGCGCCGCCTTGACCACCTCCGCCGCCACCTCGTAGCCTACGAACGTGTTGAGCGCCGTAGCAAGCGATGGCGAGGTCTCCGCGTAGCGGCGGCATCGCTCCTCGTCGGCTCGTATCCCGACCACGCAGTTGTCGGTAAACGTGCGGAGCGTGTTGGTCAGGATTTGCAGGGCGAACTGGGCGGCAAAGGCCATGCCCGGCATCATCACGTTGAGTTCAAGCTGTCCGGCCTGGACGCAATAGTCGATCGTCTGGCACTGGCCGAGAACTTGAAACAGCACGATGTTGAGGTTCTCGGCCATGCTCGGGTTGACTTTGCCGGGCATGATGGAAGAGCCGGGCTGCACTGGGGGTAGCAAGAGCTCAGCGAGGCCAGTCAGCGGGCCAGAGCACATGAGGCGCAGGTCGTTCGCAATGCGGGTGAGCTCAAGGCAAAGAAGGCGAAGGCTGGCGGCGAGGGCGCCCATAGCCAGGTTGCTCTGCATCGCCTCGCGCAGATCGGGCGCGATTCTAAACGGGATGCCGGTGGCCTTGGCGAGCCGCTCGGCCACCATGAACCGGTATTTGGGGTGGGTGTTCAGCCCGGTGCCCACCGCGCTCCCGCCGATGCCGAGCTCTTCCAGCTCGCTTGCCGCGTAGTCCAGCCAGCGGCGGGCGCGTCTCACGCAGGCGGCGTAGGCTGCGAACTCCTGGCCGAGCCGGATGGGTACGGCATCTTGAAGATGGGTTCGCCCCGACTTGAGAATTCGGTCAAACTCCGTCCCTTTCCGTTCGAGCGCCGAGGCCAGATGGTCGACTGCCTTGAAAAGCTCCGCAAGCATGAGCCGGGCCATGATGCGCATCGCGCTAGGGAAGGTGTCGTTGGTCGATTGCCCGAAATTTGGATGATCGTTCGGGTTCACCTTGCGATATTCGCCCAGCTTCCCGCCCAAGATCTCCTCGGCCCGGTTGGCGAGCACCTCGTTGCAGTTCATGTTGAGGCTTGTGCCCGCGCCCATGTGAAACACGTCCACTGGAAACTGATCGCGCAGCTTGCCCGATAGGATCTCGTCCGCAGCCTGCACGATCGCCCGGCCGATCTCAGCGCTTAGGAGGCCAAGTTCGAGGTTCGCCTCGGTGCAGGACTTCTTGAGCAGGATATAGGCATCGATCATCTTCGGGTGTTCAGTCAGGCCCGAGATGGGGAATAGCAGTCGGCTCCGCTCCGCCTGGCTGCCCCAATAGGCTCCTGCGGGCACGCGCACCTCGCCGAGGCTGTCCTTTTCGATGCGGAAGTCCATGCTTTGCAGGATACCGGCGGTTAGCTTGGGCTGATCGTCGCGGTCAGCGTGATCGCGCCCGCCTTCGATTCGACCGACTTCATTTGGGCCGGCACGGGCAGCTGGGCGGAGTCTAGGATCGGATTAAGGCTGGCGAGTTGGCTCGCCACGACCCCCATGGCCATCGGGAGCGACACGGATTGCAGCACCGCGACCAGACGCGCCTCGTCTTGGATGACCAAGCGCAAAATGATGCGTACCCGTGCCACGAACACCATCTGCACGGAGACGTCGATGACGACCAGACCATCGTCCGCCTTCACCGCAAACTGGCCAAGGTTGGAAGGCGAGCTTGCTTCCAGAAAGGCGGCGAGGCTGGCCGCGGAGAGGACGGCCTTCAGCGAGCCAGGCGAGGAAAGGCTGAGAGAGAAGGGCGACGGGGCCACCCGCAAGCCTTGGCCCCTCAACTCCAGGCGGTCGAGCACGAGGCCATTCGGTAGGCGAACTTCAGTGAGAGTCGCATCGACCTTGCCCGCCTGAAAAGTCGAGTCGGTCTGGGTCGAATCGGCCGCCATCTAGGCTACCAACTCATAGCGCGTATTCCGGCGCGCGGGCTCGTACCCGGCGCCCCGAATCAGCCGCTCGAACTCGGCCGCATCGACGATGAACTTGTCGCCGGCAGCGGAGACCACGTTCTCCTCGATCATCACCGAGCCGAAATCGTTCGCCCCGTAACCCAGCGCGGTCTGGGCGATCTTCGGCCCTTGGGTGAGGATCGAAACCTGGAGGTTGTCGATATTGTCGAGAAACAGCCGGGCGACCGCCACCGTTCGCAGGTAGTCGGCGGCGCTTGCCTTTCGCGGGATCGGCAGTTGCGTGTCCTCAGGTTGGAAGTTCCAGGCCACGAACGCGCGGAATGGCGAGCACTCGTCCTGAAGGTCGCGCACGCGATCGAAGTGCTCCACCCTGTCTTCGAGCGTCTCCACGTGCCCGAACATCATCGACGCCGTCGAGCGGATGCCGAGCCCAGCCGCAACCCGCATGCATTCGAGCCATTCGACGGTCGAGTCCTTGAACGGAGCAATCTGTTTGCGCACGCGGTCGACGAGGATTTCGCCGCCCGCGCCGGGGATCGAATGCAACCCCGACGCTTTGAGGCGCTCAAGGCATCTCTCCAGGCTCAGCTTCGAGATGTGGGCGGTGTAGAGGATTTCCGCCGGGCTGAGCGCGTGCAGGATCACCTCGGGAAAGCGCTCGAGAATTTTGGAAAAGATCTGCTCGTAGTAGTCGATCTTCAGCTTCGGGTTGAGGCCGCCCTGGAAGAGAATCTCGACGCCGCCCTTGTCGACCGTGTCTCGCACCTTGTCGAGAATGTCGTCGTCGCTCAGCAGGTAACCCTCGTCGTGCCCGGGAACTCGATAGAATGCGCAGAACTTGCACCGGACCCAGCACACGTTGGTGTAGTTCAAGATGCGGCCGATCACGTAGGTGACGCTGCGTCCTGGAACCCGGCGTTGACGCTGAAAATCGGCGAGCGCCGCAAGCTCGGGCAGGTTTGGATGCCGGTACAGGAGCAGGGCGTCCTCGCGGTCGAGCCGCCGTCCCGCATAGACCTTGTCGGCCACCAGGTCGATAGCGGCGGATCGCGACAGATTCGGCACAAGGATCGCCATTCGACTGTATTCTACTTCCCGTGAGCGTTGCCGCCGAGACCGGGAGGCCCAGATCATGGCGCATTCCCTTCGACAGCCTTTGCCTTGCCGCAGTGGTTTGCGAGTTGCGCGCGCTCGTGGGCGCGCGCATTCAGCGGGTCCTCATGACAGATCCGCACACTCTGGTTTTGGCCGCCTATGGCCACGGTTCGGAGCGTTGGCTGCTGTTGAGTTGCCATCCCGAGTTTGCCCGCGTACACCTCATAGCGCGCCGGCCCGTCGCGGTCGAGCCAACGCCTTCGCTCGTGCAGGCGCTGCGCGCCCGCGCGGTGGGGGCGCGGTTGTTGAGGATCGAGCAGATCGGCTTCGACCGCATTCTTGAGATCGGCTGGGAGGGGGCGGAGGGGGCGCACACGCTGATCGCCGAGTTGATGGGCAAGCATTCCAATCTGATCCTAGTCGAGGCTGCGGGCAAGGTAGTCGCTTGCGCGCATCGGGTGCCACCCGCCAAGAGCCGCCGACCAATCGTGCCGGGACAGCCGTACCTTCGCCCGCCCTTCGCGCCAAAGGCGTCCTTGCTCAAGGCAGCCGACGGCGACGACCTGAGCGGCCTGGAGGGCGCCTCGCCCTTCTTGGTCGCGCTGCTAGCCGCTAAGCGGGCTGCCGGCGAGCCGGATGCGCTCGCACAGCTTGCAAACGTCGGGCGTAGCGGATCGTGGAGGCCAGTTGTGAGCCCGGGCCACGGCGTGTACCCGGTCTCTGTCGCCGCGTTGGGCATTCCAGAGCATCCGCGCGAGAGTCTTTCCGAGGCCCTTGAGGCGCGGTTCGCGGAGGAGATCGCACAGAGCCGCTCGCATCCGCTGAAATCCACCCTGCTTGCTCAGCTCGGGCGGGTCAAGCTTGCGAGGGAAGTAGCGCTAGCAGGGGTGCGCGAAGCGGAACTGGGAAGTTCTCGGGCGGCCCGTCTTCAGCGCATGGGGGAGCTGATCCTGTCGGGGCTAAGCGCCATCCCGACAGGGGCGGCCGAGTTTCAGACTCTGGACTACGAGGGATCTCCGATACTGATTCCCCTCGACCCGCAACTAGACGCAAAGGAGAATGCGGCCAAGCTCTTTGAGCGAGCCAGGCAGGCCAAGGCTCGGGCGAAAGGGTTGAAGGGCCAGGAGGATCGGCTCGCGTCCGACCTCGAAGCCATTATGGCTCTTGAAAATCGAGTCGCGGAGGCAGACGGTATCGAAGGACTCGAGGAGCTTGAACGCGAGGCACGCGTGCGCAGGTGGCTGCAGCGTGAGGTCACCGCAGGCCCCAAGGCTGATCGGCCTTACGGCGGCCATCGAATTCGGGAACTTCTCGGGCCGGGGGGTGTGCGTGTGCTTTATGGCGAGAACGCTACGAGCAACGACTATCTCACGACCCGCGTGGGCCGGCCCTCCGATTGGTGGCTGCATGTTCGCGGCTCCACAAGCGCACACGTCCTAATACCAACAAACAATCAGCCCGACCGAATAGCTCCAGAGGCTCTCGAGTTCGCCGCCTTGATTGCGGCCCGAAACTCGCCTTCTCGGCACTCGTCGCTCGTCGCCGTGGATTGCACCTTGCGCAAGCACGTTCGCAAACCGAAGGGGGCGCCCACCGGCGCCGTGCTTTACACGCACGAGAAGACCCTTCACGTCCGACCCGCAGTTTAGCGTCGGAGCGTGTAGAAGAGCGGTTCGTTGGTGACCAATTGGCTGAGCGTCTCGCGGTTCGCGTGGTCGAGCTGAACGACGATGGGAGCGGTGAGGATCGCCGCTACGACCCCAGTAATGGCGATGCACGATCCGAAAGAGCGGAGGGCCATCGACAGCACGAGCGTGGTTCGCAGGCGTTGTGCGAAGGCCCAGAGAGGCGCTGCGAGGGCAACGAGGCCGACGATCAGCAGACAAAGGCCCGCTACCATCGGCGGGCCAAAGGCGACATCTCGCGGGTAGTCGAGTGCGGTCAACACCTGTTCGGAGGCGGTCGTGCGGAGCACGAAATAGAGGGTGAGCAAGGCCACGAAGGTAAGGCCCAGCAGCCCGATCATAAACGACCCGCTAAGGCCGAGAGCTAGACCGGCAAGTGGCAGTAGTGTCAAGGCGTAGGCCAACAGCGCCAAGACGACGCCAACTGAGAAGACCGTTGGATATCGAAATACGGCCTGCAAGCGGTCGGATCGTGGGATCGCCGAGCCCAAGGAGAAGGCCAGCAAACCAAAGACGGCCGTCAGCAGGAGCGCGCTTGGTAGGGCTGCGAGCACGACGGACTGGAAGCCAAGCTGGTTGGCGAATTCATCCGAGTCTGGGTACGCGACCGAGGCGAGGTAGTTGTCGTTCTGGCGATAGATGATGTTCAGCTCAGACGCAAACTGACCGAACCCAGCCTCGCGCAGCCTGTTAATGAGGTCGTAACGAGCAAGGAGCTGCCGGTGGACGCTTCGTACGGTGCGGGAACTTACCGTGCGGCAAGCCTCCTCCACGATTTCCGCGCCGACTCTGCCCGCGCGAAGCGACTTCGCACCATCGCGTATGAGGCTGCCGTGCTTAGCGACGACGTAACGAAGAAGCAGACCATCTTTCGAGTCCATCTTCGCTTGGTCGGCAACGTGGTGGAGCAGCTGCTGGATCGCAACTGCGGGCGCATCCGATCGGTCGAAGTAGACGCGGGCATAGGGCCAAGCCTGGGATGAGCCAGCCCTAGTCTCGATTGCCAAGCGTTCCTTTTGCAGGCGATCCGTCTGGACGTCGTTCCAGGTGCGGCACGATTGGGCGTCTCGCAGGGCCTGAAGCGATTCTTGCGGTTTGCCCAATTCGGAGAGAAACAGAGCGGTCATTTCCCGCCAATAAGCGTTCTCAGGTTGGGCACGGGTGGCGGCCCGGGCAACTTCGAGGACGCTGAGAAGCTCAGTCCGCTGTAGCTGACTGTTCGATAGTTTACGGCTGAGCATCCGCTCGGCCGCCGAATGCATCCAAATGCCGCCGTCATAGAGGGTTGTCGGCCTTGGCAGTACGGTGGGGGCGCTGGGGTGGCTGCGGGCCGCCGGCCTGGCGAGCGTTGCTCTAAGCGGAACCAAGGCAGCCGTCATATATGGACGGGACGCCGGATGAACGAACAGAGTTAGAATAGCGCCGCCGGCCGCGCCTATGAGCGCCCGACCGACGGTATTCATCGTCCTTTACGGATCGAGGCGAACCGCGCTTGGCGAGGAGGCCTCGGTCGATGAAACGTCCCAGTCCAAAAGAAGGATCGGCAAGCCTTGGTGGGACATGCGAAGCAAGCGGGCATCCTGCCCGGACGGCCTGAAAACGGGCAATGTTGTGGAGCGCGATACCATCTGCATCGCGGAAATGATCGCGACGCCCGCGATGGCAGCCCCGGTAAGCGCAGGCGACCAGTATCGCCATGTATCTCGGGCGGTCTGAACGCGCAGCTTACGTAGGACCCGCTCTTCGTACTGGGGTCGCACCTCTGGCTGGAGCGCCCCCATGCGGAGCAGATCGAGCGCGCTCGCCCCCTCGATCTCCCGCCTCTCGCAAGGACGGCACACCTCACGATGCAAAGCGAGGAAGTTGGCTTCGCGCGGCGACAGCTCCCGGTCGCCTTGCTCGTACATCAGACGCCGAAATTTGCCGCAACCGAAGACCCTCGTCTTCACTCCGCCACCGCCTCGATCCAGAGCTTGCGGAATCGCTCCCGGGCGGTGTGGAGGCGCGAGCGCACCGTGCCCACGGGAACGTGCATGGCCTCGGCGACCTCTTCGTAGCTCAGTTGCTCCATTTCCCGTAATACGAGCGTGGTGCGGAGTTCGGCGGGGAGTTGGGTCAAAAGCCTCTCGACGACTACGCGATCCTCGACCGCGCCGCCGGAATGGGGTTGGATGGAATCGAATTCGACCACCTCGGGCCGCCTGGAGCGAAGCCGGTCCATGCAAAGCCGCACACAGATTCGGTAGAGGTAGCCGCTAAACGCGCGGTCGTCGCGCAGCTTCTGAATCTCTCGGAAAGCTTTGAGGAACGCGTCCTGGGAAACATCTTCTGCTTCGTGGCGGTCGCGCAGGAGGTTGGTCGCGGTTCGTACGAGTCTTCCGCGGTGCCTCGAGATCAGGGCGGTCATCGCGGTCTCGTCGCCTTCGCGGCACCGGCACACCCATTGGCGCTCCCGGATAGCGGCCTCGGCCGCCCCTCCGGCAACGATTCTAGGCTGGAAGAAAGATGCAGCCACGTTCCCTAACACATTGTACACGACGTCTGGTCGATTGCTGCGCGTTCATTTTGCCTTTCTCGCGACGTAGCGAGGGACTACACGGCGTCTCGGTACACTCCGCCCGATGCCGCTGCCTTGGCTCTGGATCGGTACGCCGACGTTACCCCGCCTTCCCGAGCCGCCACGCCTAGAGCGGTCATCGCAGACTACTCGGATCGATGACGAGTTGGTCGTCACCTGGCATAAGCAAGAAATTGAAATAGCCAACGAGGGCGGAGTCCGGCAGGCACGACTGACGCGTTTCACCGGCGGCGTCGAGGCCACCTACGGCCCAACCAAGATCATGGCAGATGAGTTGGTCCTGTACCTCCTTCCGAGCGAGAGGCATGGTGTCGCAACCGGCCATGTGCGCCTGATCGACCCCGAAGCGACCGCGTCCGCATCCCGAATCGAGTTCGATTGGCGTCAGAAGACGGGACGGGCCGACAACGTCGACGCCCAGATTGAAAACGTCATCATGAGAGCCGAGCGGATCGACATCCGACCTGGTCTGTGGCAGTTGACGAATGTGGTTGGCACGAACTGTTCGAGGCGGCCGCCCGTGTACGCCGTCTCGGCCGACCGGGTGGATATCCGCCCAGGCCACGCGGCGACGTTCCATAAGCCAACAATCCGAATCTTCAACAAGCCTGTGTTGACCCTTAAGAGGCACCAAGCGAGCCTCGACCGACGCGCAACCGGCATCAGGCCGCCTTGGATTAACTTTAGACGAGGAGTGGGGCTCGGCCTGGCCTGGGACAACAGCGTGCTCCTAAACGACCAGACCGCCCTGGCGGCTGCCTTCGGGGCGTTCCCCAAGCATCATAGCGGCTACCGGATTCAAGTTGCCCGAAGCTGGGTCGATCCAGAACGCGCCGATCAACTCATCACGCCAGCATCCGAGCTCAGCGAGCGCGCAGGGGTGAGCTACTTCGAGAACGTCGCGGTAGCAAGTCCCGACGCGGACGCCGCCTACCTGCGGCTGCCTCGAAAGGCTCTGAGCCTTGGCTCGTTCGTTGGTCTCGCCGCCTCGGGCCGTGACGAAGGAGCGGGTTACGGGAAGCCGTTGGAATTGGTTGGCGATTGGGGCGGCCCGCTAGGGTCGGCGGCTGGCTTCCTGGTGCAAGCGCGCTGGCAGAGGATTCGGCGCAACTACGATCCCATATATTCGCGCGAGGTCGTTCAGGCGGCGGTTGGGCTTAGACCGATCCCGATTTCCAGAAATTTGGATGTCACGCTAAGGGCCGACAGCGCCGGGTACTCGGGCGGCGGGACGAACTTCGCTTGGGCCCGCGGCTTGGCGGGCCTCTCGTGGCGGCCCTCAAAGCACCTGTGGTTGGCGCTGGCGGGAACGACGTCGAGCGAATCTGGCGCCGCCTTGTTTCCGGCGGACCAGCTCCCTGTTAAGCGCAGCCTAGCCGGTCGTGTGGACGTTGCCTTTGGCGGCTTCCGCCTGAGCCTCCTCAACAAGGTCGACCCATCCACGCACGTTCGATTCGATCGCGAGTACTCGGTATCGCAAGTCATCGGCTGCGCCGAGGTCTATTCGCAGTTTCGGCGCTCGCCGAACGAATACAAGATCGGACTTCGACTGAGGCTGGAATCGTTCTTCGATGCCCTCCAGAGCCGCAAGACCAGGCGCAAGGGCGAGGCGGCCCCGCCTTAGGCCGCTTCCGAAGTGCTGACGGGCAAGGCGGACTCGATGCGGTCCAGGTGAATTTCGCCAGCATCCGTTACGAGGCACGGACCGTAGAGCGGAACGAACTGGACTTGGTATACGAATACGGTGTCCGTCAGGACTTCGCCTTTGCGGTTGCGCCAACAAACGAACACCTGTCGATCTACCAGCCGCCTCGCATCGTTGATACCCATAACGCTACCCGCCAACTCAATGGGCTTCTGCCAGGGTAGGTTTGCTCCCCCACCCGGTCGTTTTGCCAGTCGTCTGCTCGCCGGGGGCTAAACTTGCGTTGATCGCGGATGGCTATCAAGCTCAGTGAGCAGCAGTGTCAGAACCTCGACCTGGCCATGCGCCGGGAGTGGCTGCTCACGAACGGATTGGGCGGCTTCGCGATGGGCACTCCAAGTGGGATCAACACGCGCCGCTACCATGGATTGCTCGTCGCAGCCGTGCGCCCGCCCACCTACCGGATGGTTCTGCTCGCCTCGATGGACGCGTTCATCCAGACGGACGGGAATCCGGTGGGGCTCTCGGCCAACCAATATCCGGGAGCAATCTATCCGGACGGCTACCTGTACCTCCGAGGCTTTTCAGTCGAGCCCAACGTTGCGGTTTGGCGATACAAGACCGCCGAGGCGGAGATCGAGCGCAAGCTCATCATGCACGCAGGGCACAACGCCATCACGATCTCTTATCGCAATTTGGGCTCAAGATCGGTGCTGCTGACGTTGAGGCCCCTCGTTTGCCATAAGTTTTACCACTCGAATTTTGGCGCTTCCGGCGACTACCCGCAGCGTCTGGACTATTCGAAGGCGTCCACGCTTGTCAGCCATGACGGCATGGACTTGACCATCGGCCACCCAGGGGCTCGCCGATCACCTGTTCAGGGCTGGTACTACCGGTTCGAGCATGTGCGCGAAGCAGAGCGCGGCCTCGACTCCAGGGACGATCTGTATTGCCCGTGCGAACTGGCTTACGAATTGGCGCCCGGAGAGCAGGCGATTGTGACCGCCTCGGATGAGCGAGAGACCAAGCCGGCCGAGTCCGAATCATCGGTAGCCCCCCGAGGCAGCTTGGCCGACCAACTGCGAGAGGCGGCAGGGCAGTTCTTGGTCCAGACTCCGGCCCGCACCTCGATCATCTCGGGATACCCGTGGTTTACCGACTGGGGTCGAGACACAATGGTCGCAATCCCCGGCATTTGCCTTCACACCGGGCGGTTCGCGGAGGCTCGCGCTATCATCGACGCGTTCATTGGCGCGATGAGCGAGGGCCTCATCCCCAACAGGTTCGTCGAGGAAGGTGAGGCGCCGGACAACAACACCGTCGACGCGACCCTTTGGATGGCGAACGCCTTACACCGGACCTTGGAGGCGGAATGGGACGAACCCTTCGCGAGGCGTTGTCTCGACGCCCTGCGCGAGGTGCTCGCGTGGCACCTGAAGGGAACGATGCATGGCATTCGAGTCGATCCCGAAGACGGTCTGTTAACCCAGGGCGAGCCTGGCCTGCAACTGACGTGGATGGATGCCAAGGTGGGTGAGTGGGTGGTCACCCCCAGGCACGGTAAACCGGTGGAGGTGAACGGACTTTGGGTGAACGCGCTCCGGGTCGGCGAGTGGCTCGCTTCACGCCTAGGCGTTGACGGCGCGCCATTTGTGCGTGCCGCTGAGGCGGCGGAAGCGAGCTTTGATGCCAAGTTCTGGCACGAGGGCCGCGGCCATTATCTGGATACTGCCGATCCCGCCGACGCCTCACTGAGGCCAAACCAGTTGATCGCCATGTCTTTGCCGTTCGGGCCGGCAAAGAGGAACCACGCCCTCAAGGCCCTGGAGGTAGTCACACGCGAACTCCTCACCCCGGTCGGTCTGCGCACCCTCGGGCCATCGGAGAGTCATTATCTGGGTCGGTTCGGCGGTCCGCTGTCAGAGCTGGACGCGGCCTACCATCAGGGCACGGTTTGGCCGTGGCTGCTCGGCCCCTATATCAGCGCCCTGGTTCGGCTCACCGGCGACCGCGCGCGTGCCAGGCGCGTCCTCGGCAACGCCAAAGAGATGCTGCTTGAATACGGGCTAGGAGGGATTTCCGAAGTGTACGACGGAGACCAGCCGCACCAGCCGGGCGGCTGCCCATGGCAAGCTTGGAGCGTCGCCGAGATCCTTCGAGCTTGGATCGAAGATGCCCAGGGCGAAGCTCAATCTTCAGAGAAGATGAATGCTAAGTAGAGGCTCAGGGCGTAAAGCGGCACGAGGCTGACGAGCGCGAGCGGAACGAAGTGGTAGACGTGATGCTGGCGGCTCAGCGTCGAGAAAAAGGAAACCCGCATGAGGATCATCAAGATCGCCACGCCGCAGAAATAAGGCATCCACGACTGAGCCCAACCCCACTCCTTTAACATGCCGATTGCAAAGAGAGTCTGAGCGAGGCCAAGCACACCGAAGAGAGGGCTCTCTGAACTGACCTCGGAGTGCAATGGCATGTAGAACGCGGCGAGGCCCACGAAAGCTGCCCCCAGAAGTATGAGGAGCCAGGCGCAAATCGAATGCGCGATCTCCTTCCAGCTTGGCCTCTCGATCCTCTTGTCTGCGTGCAGGATCGTCACTCCCTCCATGCTGATCGGCTCATGCTCGATGGCCTCTGCCCCGCATTGGCCGCAGTGGCGTGCGCCAGGCGCGAGCAGGTGATGGCACTTCGGACAGTGAAGGTCCTCCACGGCCCCATTATGCCCTTCGCGAATCGGTCTAGTTGGGCGCTTCGCCGGGCCTCGCGTCTCCGTCAGAATATGTGCCGAGAGGCGCGTTCTAGCCGCCGCTCGATTCCCGAATGCCCAGTTCCTTCTGCCACATCCATAACCACACCGAGTACAGCCTCCTCGATGGCGCGAACCGAATCCCATCGATGGTCGCGCGCGCCAAGGAATTGGGAATGGACTCCCTGGCTATCACCGATCACGGGGTTATGTTCGGGGTCATGGAGTTCTACTTCGAGTGCAAGGCGCAAGGGATCAAGCCGCTGCTCGGGGTGGAGGCCTACGTGGCTCCCCAGGGCCGGCACAAGAGGACGGGCAGGGAAGAAAACCAGACCTACCACTTGCTCCTTCTTGCCCGCAATCTGCAGGGCTATCGCAACCTCTGCAAGCTCAGCTCGATTGCCGCCCTCGAAGGCTACTACTACAAGCCGCGAATCGATCACGAGGTCTTGCGGCAGCACTCGGAGGGTCTGTTCGGGACGAGCGCCTGCCTTGGCTCGGAGATATGCCAGGCGCTGCTGCGCGACGACTATGCGGCCGCCAATCGCCTCGCGGGGCTCTATTCGGAAATCTTTGGCGAGGGCAATTTCTTCATTGAACTGCAGGATCACGGCCTGCCCGAGCAGGCGCGAATCCGCGAGCCCCTCATCCGAATCGCTTCCGACTTGAAACTGCCGCTGGTCGCGACCAACGACGCCCACTATCTGTGCAGTGGCGACGCCAAGGCTCACGACGTGCTCCTCTGTGTGCAGACAGGGGCTCTCGTTGCCGACGAAAAGCGGCTGAAGTTCGGGGCCGACAGCTTCTATCTGAAGTCTCCCGACGAGATGCAGGCCCTGTTCGGTGAGACTCCCGAAGCTCTCGAAAACACCTTACGCATCGCGGACCTATGCGACGTTGAACTAGGCAAGCAGCACGCGCGAATGCCCGAGCCGGAGCTGCCCGACGGCGAGACTTCACGGACCTATCTTCGCAAGCTTGCGACTGAGGCACTGCCGAGTCGGATCGCAGGCGCCGACGAGCCCGCTCTGAGACGCTTGGACTACGAGCTCGACGTGATCGAGCGCACCGGCTTCGAGGACTACTTCCTGCTGGTGCGCGAATTCGCGCTGGCGACGCGTGAGCGAGGCATCTACTTTGGGGTGCGGGGGTCGGCGGCGGGTTCGCTCGTTTCGCATTGCCTCGGTATCACCGACGTCAATCCCCTCGAATACGGGTTGACCTTCGAGCGGTTCTTGAATCCGGAACGCGTGTCGATGCCCGACATAGACATGGATTTTGAGGACGCGCGGCGGGATGAGATCATCCAATGGGTGTCCCAGAAATACGGTGCCGACCACGTGGCGCAGATTGTCACGTTCGGCACCATGGGTGCAAAGGCGTCGATCAAGGATTGCGGCCGCGTGCTCAACGTGCCTCCACAGGAGACCGACCGCATTTGCAAGACGATCCCGTCGCTTCCGGGCTGGACTCTGGCGCGGGCCTACAAAGAGTCCGCCGAGTTTCGCCAGATGGTGGACGGCGATCCGAAGGTGCGCAGCCTCGTGGAGATGGCCAAGTCGGTCGAGGGCCTGGCGCGACACTGTGGTGTTCATGCGGCTGGGGTGGTCATCAGCCGCGAGCCCCTCGCCGAACACGTGCCCTTGTATCGCAGCAACGATGGGCAGCCGATCACCGCCTACGAGATGGGCATCCTCGAGAAGATCGGCCTGCTCAAGATGGACTTTCTAGGTCTATCGAATCTCACCGTGCTCGCCAAGACGGTCGAGAACATCCGTCGCCGCGGCAAGGGCGATGTGGACGTGAAGACCCTCCCGGACGGCGATTCCAAAACCTACGACATGCTGGCCCGAGGAGAAACCATCGGCGTCTTCCAACTTGAGGGCGGCGGGATGACCCGCTATGTCCAGCAACTCAAGCCTCAGAGTGTGCGCGAACTCGCGGCGATGGTGGCGCTTTACCGCCCGGGCCCGATGGAGCACATCCCCAGGTTCATCGATGCCAAATTTGGCCGGGCCGAAGTCGAAGTCCTCGACGAGCGGATGCGGCCGATCCTCGAGGAAACCTACGGCGTGATCGTGTACCAGGACCAAGTTCTCCAGCTTGTGCAGGCGCTGGCCGGATTCTCCCTCGGACGCGCGGACATTCTGCGGCGCGCCATGGGGAAGAAGGACGCCAAGGCGATGGCGAGCATGAAGAAGGAGTTTTTGGCGGGCGCGGCCGAGAACGGCACCGCGTCCGAGACGGCGGAGAAGGTGTGGGAGCTGCTCCTGCCGTTCGCGGGCTATGCGTTCAACAAGGCGCACGCGGTCTGCTACGCCCTCCTCGCCTACCAAACCGCTTACCTAAAGGCGAACTATCCGGTGGAGTACATGGCCGCCCTGCTTGCCGCCTACCGCGCCAAGGAGGATCGGGTCGTCGCGAGCATCGAGGAATGTCGACGACAGCGAATCCCCATCATGCCGCCGGACGTGAACTCCTCGGGGGTCGATTTCATCATCGAGGATCACCCCATGGCCAAGGAGGGCGCGATTCGCTTCGGCCTTGCCGCCATCAAAGGCGTTGGCGAAGGAATCGTGGAGGCGATCCTTGTAGATCGCGCCGAAAACGGCCCTTACCGCCATCTCTGGGAGTTCTGCGAACGCCTGCGCCCGGAGGGGTTGAACCGAACCGCGGTCGAGGCGCTCGTGCGCGCAGGCGCTTTCGACGGAATCGACCCCAACCGGGCCAAGTTGCTTGCCGTCGTCGATGCAGGGGTGGCCTATGCGGACGCCGCGAACCGTTCCAAGGAGGCCGGTCAGGATTCCCTGTTCGAGGGTGGCGCAGCCCCGGAAGGCAGGCCGCAACTGCCGGAGTTGCCGTCTGTGCCGATGCCCCAGCGAGGTGAAATCCTCGCGATGGAGAAGGAAGTGCTGGGCATCTACGTTTCGGATCACCCGTTGCGGGGTCTTGAGCGCACGCTGGCCGAAGCGGCCAGCCAAAGCTGTTCACAGGTCACGGAGCTAGAGGAACAGACCACGGTGAGACTTGCGGGAGTGATCGCGAGCTTGCGCACGATGATCACGCGCGCCAAGGGCGAGAAGATGGCCGCCTTCACGCTCGAAGACTTTTCCGGACAAGCATCGGTAATCGCATTCCCGAGCGTTTACGCCCGTCTGGGTGCCTTGATCGTCAAGGACAAAGCGGTGCAGATTTCCGGGGTGGTGATGCACCGCGAACGGCTTGGCAATGGCGGTGAGCGCACGATCGAGATTCGGCTTGAGGGGATTCGGTTTCTCGAGCCCGCACTCGACCTCGCCGATCCTGAGCCGGCGGCGGGCGCCGTGCTTATACGGCTGCGAACGGCCACCGAGCCGCAACTGAGGTTGCTGAGGACGGCGCTGGAGCGCCATCCTGGGTCTTACAACGTGCGCGTCCAGGTCTTGCCCACCGATAGGCATCGTGCCTTTCTTGCGATGCCTCTCGTGGAGCCGACAGAGGCTCTGCAACTCGAAATCGCGGCCGCCTTAAGCGGCGCCGAAGTCGTGTTCGAGCATCGCGAGGGCAGCTTAGCCGCATCCGCTTAGACTGGATCGGCAAACACAGAGGCCTCGAACGTCGTCGAATGCTATGGAAGGTCCAATCATGTTTAGTCGCTTTGCTTCAAGCCTTGTAGCCGCGCTCTTAGGCGCGTTGAGTTTTGCCCAGGATCAAAAGCCTTTGGGTCTCGACCTGCCGCAAGGGGATCAAACCGGCGGCTACGCGGCAACCTCCGAACACCAGAAGCTGTTCGACGAGAAGACGCTCGAGACGGTTCGGGGCAAGGTGATCGGCATCGTAACATCGCCGCCAGCCCTGAACATGGACGAGGCCACCAGTCTGCTTGTGAAGGGATCGGGCGGGGTTACGTTGGTGGAACTCGGCCCCCGTTGGTTCGTCGAGCGGCAGGAGCCCACGATCCACCTTAAGGACACGGTTGCCGTTACAGGCTCCCGCGTGAATCTGGCCGGTAGCACTTATCTGATTGCGGTTAAGGTCACGAAGGGCGATCAGACCATGGCCCTTCGCGAGAAGACCGGCGCCCCAACATGGGATGCGGCCCGCAGCGTTAACGAATTGCCAAGCGCGAGCTTCCACAAGCTGGAAGGCACCATCATCAACGTTCAAGATTTTCCGGCCGGAACCGATCCGACGAGCAGCGACCGCTCGGTGAGCGTGCAGACTCCCGACGGCGTGCTGACCCTCGTACTTGGCCCGACCTGGTTCGTCGCACGCCAGAATTTTCAGCTAACCGTTGGCGATGCGCTCACGATCTACACGGGGGCGCCCATCCAGGTTGCGCCAGGCGTGTACGTCACCGCGGATCGGATTCGCCGGGGCGACGACTGGCTTATCATGCGTCACGACAATGGCCAGCCGGTCTGGAACACTTGGGTTGGGCCTCCGCCGGGTTAGGCGTAAGACAAGGCGGGCGTCCGAGCGGGGACGAGAGTGGACACCCCTGGCTCCTGCATCGTCACCCCTAGCCACACGGGCGCCGATTCGATCGTGGCCGGATTGTGGGTAACCACGATGAACTGGGTAGAGGCGCTGAATTCGCTCAGGACCTCTGCGAAGCGCTCCACGTTTCGCCCGTCGAGTGGTGCGTCGACTTCGTCGAGCACAACGAGGGGACTGGGCTTTACTCTGAGCAGTCCAAACAGGAATGCTATCGCGCACAGGGCCCTCTCGCCGCCGCTCAGCAATTCCAGCCGCTGAGGGCGCTTTCCGGGCAGTGTCAGGTCGATTTCGATTCCGCAATCCAGCACTTCGCCTGGATCGGTCAGGGTCAGCCGCCCTTCGCCCCCGCCAAAGAGCCTTTGGAACAGATCGGCGAACTCCACTTGAAGTCGCCCAAAGGTCTCGAGGAACCGGTCGCGAGTTAGTTGATCGAGCTCGCCGATGCTCGAGTGCAGTTGCGCGATGCTGCCAAGGATGTCTTGCCGCTGGCCGTCGAGGTCGTCGAACCGGGAGGTCAGCCGTTCGAAAGCGTCGATCGCCCCGAGGTTCACTTCGCCCATCGCCTTAAGCTCGCGTCGGAGTCGAGGCGCGAGCGACGCCGCATCGGATGGCAACTCGACGGTGGGCTCGCGGGCAAGGGCCTCGTCCTCGCCAATGCCATATTCCTCCAGCAGCCGCTCGGCCGCGGTGGCTCGCCGGCTTTCAGCCCGCGCCCGACCCAACTCCGCGGTGTGGGCGCTCTCGCTTGCGACCGTAGCCTGGTCGCGGGCCGCCCGTGCCTGTTCGGTCAGTTCGCCGCTGAGTCGCAAGCTCTCCGCCCGCCTGGTCTGCAATTCTGCCAGTTGACTGTCGGCTTCGGCGCGATTCACCGCCGCCTTGCGCGCGAGGTCGGTTTGGCGCGCGATTTCCTCACTGAGGCGCTCCTTCTCCGGCCCGAGCTTGGCGAGGCGGCGCTCGCGGTGGCTCTCGTCCTCCTGGGCTGCTTGGAGACGCCGGAGACAGGCCGCGGAGCGATCCTTCGCCTGCTGCAGCCTCGACTCCGCTTCCGCGATCCTTGCCGAGGCTTGCTCGATGTCGCTGTTCCCGGCGATGAGGGCTTGCAGTGCGTTATCGCGCACAGCTTGAAGGCCCGGGAGATCGGGCGACAGGGGAAGGCCCTCGGGATTCTTCTCAAGGCCGGCAAATTCGGCGGTGAGCCGGACATGCTCCTTCTTGGTGGCGGCAAGTTCGTGCTCGATGGCGCGCAAGTAGCCTCTCGCTTCGTCCAGCATCGCCCGAGCCTGCACTTCGTTAAGGCGAAGGGCGGCTTGGCGAACGGCAAGGGCCTCTGCTTCGGCGACGCGTGCGAGTTCACCGTCCTCCAGCTCCGTGATCGCATTCGCGAGGTCCGTCGCCGTGGATCCCAGGCCTTCTAACTCGGCACGGCGTCGGATGAAGCCGCCTCCTTGCCCGTTGGTTCGCCCCCCGGTTCGCGCGCCGCTGGCGAAGACCACCTCGCCTTCGAGCGTCACGGCTCGGTCCCATTCACCTGACCGTACGACTCGGTTCGCCGCCTTGGCATCCTGCACGATGGCGACCGAGCCGAGCAGCTCCTCGAAGATCGCGCGATGCTCTTCTGCAAAAGTCACGAGATCGCTTGCCCGCCCGATGAGGCCATCTCCCGGCTTGATATCTGCCCGCGCCAGGCCACGCCGATAAGCGCGCGGGTGGAACGTGGCGCGCCCCTTGCGGTGCTGCGTCAGCCAAGCAATGCCGCTGCTTGCAGCTTCCTCCGATTCCACGATCAGATCGTTCGCGGAGCTTCCGAGCGCGATTTCGATGGCGATTGCTAGCTCGGCGGGCGCCTGAACGTAGTCCGCGATAGCACTGTAGCGGTGAGTCAGTTCCCCTCTCCCTGCTGCCGCGATGACCTCCTTGGGGCCCTGGCTTAACCCCTCGTGCGCTTCGAGAGTCGCCTCCATGCCGCGGATTCGACCATCGAGGGCGGACTTCTCGGCGAGTAGGTCCAGACGTTGGGTCGTCGATTCATCCGCTAGCTTGCCAAGTTCGGCCCGCGCCTGTTCAAGGGTAGCCGTCTCCATGAGGACCTCCGCAACCCGTGATTGGGCCCCGTCCAATTGGGATCGCGCTTCCGTCAGGGCCTTGTCCAATTCAGGCATTGCCCGGTCGATGCCGGCGAGTTCCTGACGAATTTCCTGTGCTCGCTTAGTTCGATGCCGGGCCTCGACCTCGGCCTGAAGCCTCTTTGCGTGAGTCTGTCTAGCCGCCACGAGTTCGGCCTCAGCCGTCTCGAGGGCACGGCTCAGGGCTTCGGCTTGTCCCTTCGCGCCCGCCGATTCGAGCCGAATCCGTTCGAGCGCGAGGCCCGCCTGTTCGACTTCTGCTTCGAGCGCGTCCAATTCGGTCTGGGTCGTCCGCAGGCGCTCCGCGCCGGCTGCGCCCGCCTCGGAAAGCGTGACGCCCGCTTCGACCAGGCTCCTCACGCGCTCTTCTACGACCCGCATTTCGGCTTGGCAGCGCTCGATCGAGGTGATTGCATCCTGGCGGGCCTGGCGTGCTCGTTCTGCCTCGGTCTCGAGCTTTGCGAGGCTTTCGACGTGTTTCTTGGCCTGCGCATCCAAGCTCGCGGCGCGCCCGGAATGTTCGCGAGCCTGCCGCGCAGCCCCGCGCGCCCGCTCATCGCAAGCCCGCATCTCCTTGGTGGCGGAGGCGAGTTCCCGAATCAACAGCCCGCTCTCAATCGTTCGGAGCGCATCTTGAGTAACCCGGTAGCGGGCGGCAACCTCGGCTTCTTCCCGCAGAGGCTCTCGCTGGACCTCCAGCTCCCGAAGGATGTCGTCGACGCGCGTCAGGTGCTCCCGTGCGGAGGCCATTCGTCGTTGCGCCTCGAGCTTGCGGGCTCGATAGCGCTGAACCCCCGCCGCTTCGTCGACCCACGCCCTCCGATCCTCGGGCGAGGCGGAGATCGCCTGGTCGATTTCTCTTTGGCCAACAATCGCGTAGCCTGCGCGCCCGAGGCCGCTGTCGGCAAGCAATTCGTGCACGTCCTTGAGGCGGCAAGGCTGGCGATTGATCAGGTATTCGCTTTCGCCCGCGCGGTTGAGCCGCCTCGTCACGGCAACCTCGGGGGCGTCGAGGGGCAGGGCGCCGTCCTCGTTATCGAAGAGCAGGGAGACCTCGGTGAACCCAACCGGCTTTCGCTGCGAGCTGCCGTTGAAGATCACGTCTTGGCCAAGTTGAGCCCGAAGTTGGCGCGCGCTTCCTTCGCCAAGACCCCATAGGATCGCATCGACCAGGTTGGACTTCCCGCAGCCGTTTGGACCGACGACCGCCACCACGCCGCCATCGAGCGAGAACTCGGTTCGCTCGGCGAAGGTCTTGAATCCAAATATGCGGACGCGTTTGAGTCTCATTGACGGCAAGGGCCCAGGATGCCCAGGACCCCTGACTCAGATACGAACGAAGGATGGCTAAGGCCGCGCCGAATTGCCCGAAACCAGCCACGGCACGCAGCCGTCAATCGCTTGTCGCAACGAGCGGAATTAAAAACGCCGGCGGCAGGAGGGATAAGGATGAAAATTCACGCTATTGCCGCCGCCGCGGCCATATTCGGCGTTTTGCAGGGTGCGTTCGCCCTGGGTGTGGGCCCTGTCGGCGGCAACGCTTACGTGACGATCGTAGGCGCGACGTCGGGCAAGTTCAAAGGGGAAGGCGGATCGCGCAATCCGGACGCAGCCGAAATTCTTTCGGTCTCATATGAACTCAGGTCGCCCCGTGACCTGGCGACCGGCCAAGCGTCGGGCAAGCGCCAACACCAACCGCTCAAGATCGTGAAGGAATGGGGTGCGATGTCGCCCCAGATCATGCAAGCACTGGTGACGAACGAAGTGCTCAAGGCGGTTGTGATCGAGCAATGGCGGCCTGCCACCGCGGGTGGCAGCTCCACCCTGCATGGCACGATCATCCTGACCGATGCCACGGTGTCGGACGTCAGGCTGTTTGGCAAAGAGGACGGCACGATCTACGAGGAGGTCTCCTTCACGTTCCAGAAGATCTCTTGGAATCATGCCCTTGGCAAGACGTCGGCAACGGATAACTGGGTCAACAGCCGCTAAGGTAAGACGATGCTGAGGAATGCGCGCCGGGCGGCAATGGAGCCCTCCGGCGCGAGGTCATGTTGCCTGGGTCCGCGCAACCCGGCGGGGCAAGGTTGGGTATTCAACCCCGGTATGTCACGCCAAGCCGCTTGCCTCCTCCTCGGCGTCGTTCTCTGCGCCGCGCAAGCCGACCCCATCCGCATCAACTACCGCCTCGGCGGCGGGAAGATCGGAACAAACACCTACGACGCGAGGGCCGACGGCTCCTTTGAGTCCACAACCGAGCTGGATGTTGGCTTCAAGATCGCCAGCAAGCTGACCGGCTGGTTTTCTGGCGGCAAGCTCGTTTCGTACACGCTGGAGGAGCAAACCCCTCAGGGCGCCTCCACCGTCACATTCGCGGATGGCAAGGCGAAGCTCGTTGCGGGTGGCAAGCACCTTGATCGCGAGGTGAAGGGTGTCGGCGAAGCCCTATTCGCAAACTATCATCCACAGGTTTCAGCCCAGCTCGTGGCTCAGGCATCCAAGTCGACCGAGCTGGTCGAGTTCAGTACCCTTTTCATAGACGGGGCGGTAGTACGCCCGCTGAAGGCGAAGTCCGAGCCCGGCCCAGCGCTAGTGCACAACGGCCGCGCGATCCAGCTAACCAGGGTTCTGGTGAGCCTCGGACCGCTCGACCTCCACTTTGCCACCGACCGGGAAGGCCGCATCGTCGGCATCTCGGCGCCATCCCAGAAACTGATTGCGGAAGCCGAGGGCTTCGAGGGCGTGTTCGTCGACCCGCTCGCCGCCTATCCAGAGTTGAGCCAGCCCACGCACGCGGTCCAGACCTTGCGAGGCGCTCGCATCAAGATGCGCGACGGCATCGAGCTGGCGCACGACCTCGTGCGTCCGGCGGGCGACGGCCACTGGCCCACCATTCTCGTCCGCACTCCATATGGCAAGCTGCTGGCCCAATTGCAAGGCGAATTCTGGGCTAAGCGAGGCTACGCGTTCATCGCCCAGGACTGTCGCGGAAGGGAAGAGAGCGCTGGCGAGTGGGACCCGTGCGTGCGCGAGGGCCGCGACGGCTACGACACCATCGAATGGATCGCAAAGCAGCCTTGGTCGGACGGCAAAGTCGGCATGATCGGCGGCAGCTACGGCGGGCTCGTGCAGTGGGCGGCCGCAGTCGAGCAGCCCCCCGCGCTCAAGTGCATCGTTCCGCAGGTCTCGCCCCCCGACGCGATGCGCAACATGCCCTACGACAACGGAGTGCCCATGCTGCTCGGGGCGATGTGGTGGGACAACCTGGTGCGCGACCAGAACACTCATATGGAAGACGCGGGCAAGCCGCCCCCCCACGGTGCGCGCCTGACCGAACTGCCGCTGCTGGGGCTTGACGAGAAGGTGATGGGACGTCCCATGCCCCATTTCCGAACGTGGCTCAAGCGAGAGACTTACGCCGATTGGGCGGGCTTCGACTACCTGAAGGACGTTCCCAAGGTGACGATTCCGGTGCTCCACATAAGCGGCTGGTGGGACGGGGACGAAATCGGGACCCAGCTAAACTGGTCGCTCTCGCGCGAGGCGGGTAAGACGAACCAATGGCTGATCTACGGGCCGTGGCCGCATGCATTCAACTCAGTCTCGCGGTTGGGCGATGTGGACTACGGGCCGACCGCCATCCTAGAGCTGGACTCGGTCTTTCTCCGCTGGTTCGACACGTGGCTCAAGGACAAGCCGGCAGGGTTCGATCGGCAGCCCAAGGTTCGCGCCTTCTTGACCGGCGAGAACCGCTGGCATGACCTGGCCGATTGGCCCGATGCGAGCGCGGAGGCTCCACGTACGCTCTTCTTAAGCTCAGACCGCCTGGCTGCAGGCGCGTTTGGGGGCGGGAAGCTGGTGGAGCAGCCCGCCGCCGGTCAGGCGCCGGATGGCTACAGCTACGATCCGGGTTCGGTCAAGGTTCCTAAGTCTGTCGTGGAGGGCAACCCGGTGGACGACGACCTGCGGCTTCACCTCGCGACCGACAAGAGCGATTACCTCGTGTACAAGACCGAGCGCCTTGCCGCCCCTCTGACGGTGGCGGCCCCAATCGCCCTCGATCTGTTCTTCTCGACCACGGCCACCGACACCGATTTCTTCGCCTTCCTCGCCGACGAGGACGAGCTCGGAAGGATGCACTTCATCGGCCAGCCGGGCAAGATTCGGGGCTCCTACCTAGCGTCGCTGGATCGTCGCGAGCCGCTCGTGCCGGGCAAGGAGTACAGGGCCACCATCCAGCTGTGGGACACGGCTCATCGGTTCGCGCCCGGCCACCGCATGGTGCTCGTGGTTGTGAGCCAGATGTTTCCCGCCTACGCCCGAAACCTGAACGTGTTCCAGCCACTGGCGACGGGAACTAAGATGGCGGTGGCGCGGCAGACGATCTATCACGATGCGCTTCGGCCGTCGGCACTGCATTTCTGGTCCCTGAAGTAGGCTCGGGCTTGCATTTGAGCGCATTTCGTTGAACGAACTTCGCTGGCCGCGTCACTCAGGTAGCGAGGCAGAATATGCAGGCTGCACGAGAGCTAACGATGGCCAACCAGGCGCTCGACATCTGCCAGATCGCCCGCGACCACTACGACGCGGTTTATCGCTTCTGCGCGCGCCGGATCGGCGTGGAGCACGCCGCCGACCTCGCGCAAGAGACGTTCCTAACCGCCCAGCGCGCCCTTGGGCGCTACGAGGGCCGGTCGGAACTGAAGATCTGGCTGTTCGGAATCGCCCATAACGAGTGCAGGCGGATGGCCAGGGACCGGAGGCTGAAACCCACGCCGATGCAGCTCGACGAAGCGCCCGATGGGCAAGACGCCGAGCAAACCCTTATCGACCGCGAGGCGCTGAGATGCGCGCTCGACCGGCTCAGCCCAGAACATCGGCAGGTGGTGCTCCTGCGCGAGGTTGAAGGCCTGAGCTATGAGGAGGCGGGGAAGGTGCTCGGAATCCCGGAAGGGACCGTGAAATCCCGCCTCCACCATGCGTTTCTGCTACTGCGCAAGTCGCTCTCCGACTTGCCACCGACGACGGTGCGCGAGGAAACAAGAAGATGAAAAGCATCCGCGACGATCTGAAGGCGTATCTGGACGGCGAGCTTAGCGCCGCTCGCGCGAACGAAGTCGAAGCCGCCCTGGCGCAGGACGATGAGCTTCGCCGCGAAGCGGAGGCGTACCGCCAGATTTCGGGGTCGGTGAAGACGTTGGCTTTCAGTCCCGAGCCGATGGGGCTCGAGCGCACGCTGGGGGCATTGAGCTCGGCTTCGGGGGCAGGCTCGGGCGCGAAGCGCCGCTATCCGTGGGTGCTTGCGTTAGGTGCGGGACTTGCCGTCATTCTTGGCGTCCAGCTGTTCTTCCCGGTGTTCGCTCAATCGAAGGAAGCGGCTAAGGCGTCCTCGGAACTCATGATGGCCGGTCGAGAAAGGTCGGACCAACAGGCGGCCCAGTCGCCGCACTACTTCGGAGCGGATGATCCCGGCAAGGGCGTGAAGCTCATGGACACCAAGGAGGCGGGCGCCAAGCCGCGACGCAAGATCGACACGGGTCCCAGCGATGAATTGGGGTCACAAGCACCCGCCTCAGGTCTGTCAAGGGGCGGGGCTCCCGATTATTCCGGCAAAGTCGAAACCCAGCCGCTGACCCGCGAAGCTGCTCCCAAGGCCGTGGCCGCCGAGGGCGGGGGGATGGCAGGCATGGGGCGAGGCGCTCCAGAGCCGACCGCCCAGCAAGCGGACATGGCTGCGGTAGCTGCGCCGTTAGCCAAGACGGCGAAGCCCGGAACTGAGGCAACCAACAGGAGCGCCAAAGCGGCGGCGGTGGGCTCAAGCAACTTCGGTGCGGCAGCCCCGGCACGGCTCGTCATCACCAGGGCCGACCTCGCTCTGATCGTGAAGGACGTGCCCGCCGCGCGCGACGAGGCGGATCGCATCGCCCGGCAGGTTGGCGGCTTTACCGAGCGCGGCGACTTGCAGACGGGCAAAGAAGGCGCGTCTTTGGCGAGCCTGCGACTGCGCGTGCCCACCGATCGATATGAGAACGTTATGACTCGCGTGAAGAAGCTGGGCGAGGTGGTTCACGAAAGCTCGTCCGGCGAGGACGTGACCACGCGCGTCGCCGACACCGAGGCGCGCTCCAAGACGCTCAAGGCTGAAGAAATCCAATATCGCGCTTTGCTCCAGCGCGCGAACCGCATCTCCGATGTGATCGAAGTCCGCGACAAAATCAGCGAGGTGCGGCAGCAGATCGAAAGCCTGGATGCGACGGCCAAGAGTCTGCGCGGTCTCTCCGAACTGGCGACGATCGAGCTTTCACTTTCGACGAAGGCGCCGGAGCCGCATAAGACTCCGGCCGCCGGATGGTTCCAGCAGACGTGGGGCGATGCGAGCGGCAGCTTCGTGAGCGCATGCCAAAGCCTCGCCTCCATCGGCATCTACGTGCTTACATTCCTGCCGATCTGGGGCCCGCTCGCGCTGCTCTGCTGGTGGGGCTGGCGCACGTCGCGGCCTGTGTATCGCTATTAGGAGCGGAGCATTGCGTGGCTCTGCAATGGCTTTGCGATGGCTTTTCGTGGTCGTCGGGCCGTTCCGCGGGCACGACGGAGCATGCCCCTCCCCATCTTCCCCTTGCCGTGCAGGGGGAAGTCGACCGAAGGCTTGATGGAGGTCGGAATGGGGTGCTCCCGCCGCGTGGCGCAAAGCCCGCGTCCGCCTCCACCCAGTCTGGGGCCGACCTGGCCTAGGGCGAACGAGCCCTCCCCCGCACCGCAGGGGAGGGAAGACTCGATGAATTCCCCGATTTGCTTCTGGTCGTGCCGATGCACCTCAACCCGGGGGCGGCGGCCAAGAGCGTGTGGCAACAGGAACGAGGGAGGAGCAGCTTCCCATCTTCCCCTTGCAGATCAGGCGTCGTGCAGTCTCCCGTATACTCGCCCTCCGTGGAGTGGATTCAGCGATGGGACAAGGCGGGCTTTCGGTTCCTCCACCAGGCTCTGCATCGGGACTGGCTCGATCCGGTGTTCTGGGCGCTAAGCTACAGCGGCCTTGGCCAGGTGCAAGCGGTCGGCATCTTGCTTCTTGCGCTTTGGCCCAACACAAGGCGATGCGTGTTGCCTCTGCTCGCCTCGCTCGCCGTCTCCGGTTTGGCTCTCGTGCCCCTTGCCAAGACACTCGTTCCGCGCGACCGGCCGAGCCTGCTGCCCTGGGTCCACACGCAAGAGCCGTTCCAGTTCCATAGCTTTCCGAGTGGGCACACGACGACCTCGTTTGCCATCGCGTTCGTGCTCCTCGCCGTGACCCGGGGAACCTCCAAGGCCTGGGTGGGCCCGTGGGCGCTGGTTTGGGCAACTCTCGTGGGAGTCAGCCGGTGCTATCGAGGGGTGCACTGGCCCACCGACGTGGTTGGAGGCGCGCTGCTAGGCTTGGCGGGGGCGTGCGTAGCGTTGCTCGTCTTTCCGCGAAGGGACCCCCAGCCCTCTGCTCAGGCGTAAGCCAGTTCGACGATTTTGCGTGCGGCCTCTTGCATCGTCTCCGCCGCGACTAGCCGCGAGCCTTCCAGCAGCTTACGCCCTTCCTCGGCGGCGGTGCCTTCGATTCGCGCTACGACCGGGATCCGCACGTTCAGTTCGTCGAACGCCTGCAGCAGTCCTCGCGCCACTTCGTCGCACCGGGTTATGCCGCCAAAAATGTTGATGAGCAAGCCCTTCACGTTCGGGTCGAGCATGACGAGCCCGACGCACTCCTTGACACGCTCCGCCTGGGCGCCGCCGCCCACATCGAGAAAGTTTGCCGGCCGCCCGCCCGCCGCGCTCACCTCGTCGAGCGAACACATCACCAGCCCCGCGCCGTTGCCGATAACGCCGATGTCGCCGCCCAGCCGCACATAGGCGATGCCTTGGCGGGTCGCCTGGGCCTCGATCGGGTCCTCAGCGCTTGCGTCGGCGGTGCTTGAGTATTCGGGGTGGCGGAACAGGGCATTGTCGTCGATCACGACCTTGGCATCGGCGGCGACGATGCTGCCGTCTGGGGTTAGCGCGCACGGGTTGACTTCAACCAGGTCGGCGTCGACTTCCGCGGCTGCCTTGACCAACCGCTTCATCAGCGCGACAAGCGGGCTCTGTGCTCGCGTCGGGATTTTGGCCCGGCGCACTGCGTCGCGCAACTGGAAGTCGGCCACCCCCCAAGCGGGGTCGATCGGCACGCGGACGATCGCCGAGGGGTTGGTGGCGGCGACTTCTTCGATCTCCATCCCGCCCGCGGCCGAGAGCATCAGCGTGCTGCACTGCTTAGCCCGGTCGAGTAGCACCGCCACATAGAATTCCGCCGCGATATCGACCTGGGTGACCACAAGCACCTTCTCCACGACCATGCCGGTGGGGTTTTGGGGGCTCACCAGGCGCTTGCCGATCAGTTCACCCGCGAAGTGGGCCGCCTCCTCGGCATTGTCGAACAGGCGCACGCCGCCTGCCTTGCCCCGCCCGCCCATGAGCACCTGCGCCTTGACCACCGTCTTGCCGCCAAGGGAGCGCGCGATGCGCAGGGCCTCTTCGGCGTTGGTGGCGACTTCGCCCGCCGGAACGGGCACGCCAAAGCGCGCGAGCAGCTCCTTGGCCTGATACTCGTGAAGCTTCATTCGGGACGCTGAAGCGTACCCCCAGGACCTTCGATCCGGTCGGTAGAATGTTGGCTTGAGCACAGCCTCCGCCGCGCTTCCGAATGCCGCGACTGACTCGGAGCCGGGGCTGAGCCAGGCGCGCATCTTCAGCTTCTTCTGGCCGCTGGCCTTGTCCTGGATCTTCATGGCGGCCGATGCGGTGGTTTGCGCGGCGGCGATCGCCAGGCGCTCGGCCCCCGAAACCAACTTGGCGGCGACCCAGGTCATGATGGGGATCGCGTTCTGGGTCGAGAGCCCGATCATCGATCTCCTTTCTACTTCCACTACCCTGGCGCTCAGCCGAGGGAACTACCTGCGACTGAGGCGATTCGTGCTCATGCTCATGTTTTGGGTCACATTCGCCCACGCGGTGATGACGATGACCCCGCTATATGGATTCGTCACCGACACGCTGCTGCGGGCGGCCAAGCCGGTGGCGGATGCCGCGCGGCCCGCGCTCTTCATCATGCTGCCGTGGAGCGCCGCGATTGGGTGGAGGCGCTTCCTCCAAGGCATCCTAATTCGAAACGGCCTCACCCGTTTGGTCGGCCTAGGCACGGGTGTGCGAGTGACCGCGCTCGCGCTCACCGCACTGCTTCTCTTCAAGTTCACCGACTTGCCGGGTGCAACGCTAGCTGGGATCGCCCTCATCGCATCGGTGGTCGCCGAATCCGCGTTCATCCACATCGTAAGCCGCCCGACCGTGCGCGAGCAGTTCGGCCCCGAGGTGGAGGCGCTAGAGGTCGCGGCGGGCGCGCCGCCGCTAACCCTTCGCCGCCTTTGCGGCTTCCACTTCCCGCTATCGCTCAGCACGATGGTGATGCTCTGCCAAATTCCTCTTGTGGTTGCGGCGCTCGACCGGCTGTCGAGCCCTATCCTCGCGCTCGCCGCCTGGCAAGTCGGCGCGAGCTCGGTTTGGATATTGCGCAGCTTTTGCTTTGCCCTGCCCGAGGCGGTGATCGCGCTCTTTCGGGGCGATGCGATGGCACGACCGCTGCGACGGTTTTGCATCACGGTCGGGTTCGTCGGAAGCGGGATCGTGTTTGCCCTCGCCCTAACGGGGCTGGACCGACTCTATTTCGCCCGGGTGCTGGGCACGACCGAACCGGTGGTTAAGTTGGCCCACATCGTGTTTCTATTTGGGGGCGCCTTGCCCTTCCTGACCGCCTGGCAGGCCTACTTGCGCGGCATGCTCACCGCGCACCATTTCACGGTCTCACGGCTGACCGCGGTGATCGTCTCGACCGCTGTCATCGTGGCCGCGCTCACGCTCGGCGTGCTGATGAAGGGCGAGGGAGTTGTGGTCGGCAGCATCGCCGTGATCTTGGCAACCGTCGTGGAATTGATCGTTCTGGTGACGGCTTGGCGTCATGGGCGCGCAGGCGCGATGGCCTAGGCTAGGCAAAGAAAAGGCGGGCCGTGTAGCTGGCTAGCAGTGGAGCTGCCCTCGTGCCCACCATCTAGCAACCGGGCGATTCGCAGCAACAGAGCCCGGTTTCGGCCCGCGCCTTTCATCATACAACAGCTTTTTACCGGGATCAAGCTTCCGAGTCTGACGCGACTACAAGTATGTCTATCGTCTTCAGCTCTCGCGCCAGGGCGCTGATGATAGAGCCGTGAACCATCTCTTGCATGCGCGTGCGCTCGGAGTGGCCGAGCACGATGTGGGTGACGCTGTTCTTGCGCGCGTATTCAATGAGGGCGGCGGCGACGTTGCCCCGCAGGGTCTCGGTCGGGATTCCGAGCCGGTCCGCCAAGTTGAAGTCGTCATGGAGCACCAGGCGCTCCTTGTCTCCCAAGGAATGATCCTCGACGTACACCGCCACCATCTCGGCATGCATGCGCTGGGCGATGCGCCAGCCCCGACGCACGAGCCGCAGACCGGGCCGGGTCGGGCTAAGGCAGATCATGATGCGGTCGTGCGCCGCCCATGGCCGCTCGATGCGCTCGCGCTTTCGATACTCCTCGACCTCTTCGTCCACCGTGCCCGCCATCTCGCGCAGGGCGAGTTCCCGCAGAGCGCTAAGCGTGCCCTCCGTGAACCATTCGAGCTGGCGTTCCTTGAGTTCTTCGGGCGGGTAGATCGCACCACGCTCCAGACGGTGCATGAGCGCGCGCGGGGTGAGATCGACGAGTTCGACCTCGTCGGCGCGTTGTAGCAGTTGGTCGGGCACCGTCTCGTCGACGTGGACTCCGGTTAGCTCGGCGACCTTGTCGTTTAGACTCTCAAGGTTGCGGATGTCGAGCGTGGTCATCACCGAAATCTTCGATTCGAGCAGTTCCACCACGTCCTGCCATCGGCGGGCGTTCTTCGAGCCAAGTGCGTTCGTGTGGGGCAGGTCGTCGATCAGCACCATCCCGGGCGCCCGTTTCTGGATCGCCTCAAGGTCCAGTTCTTCGACCGTCTTGCCGCCAACCTCGAAATGCTTGGTGGGAATCGTCTCCAAGTCCTGCAGCAATTCGACATTGTCGGGCCGGTTGCGGGTTTCGACCCAGCCCACCACGATGTCTTGGCCACGGCCCTTGCGCCTCACGGATTCGTCGAGCATTGCGTAGCTCTTCCCGACACCGGGGGCGTATCCGAGGAATATCTTCAGTCTGCCCCCGGAGTCCACGTTGGGAGAAATCGACTCCACCATCGCTTCGGAAGGATCTGGAGTGGCGTGCTTAGTTTCTTGCATGCTGTGTGCCTGTCTCGACGGTCGACATCGTATCCAGCCAACGCTGAAGCCCGCTCGACAGGTCCTCTATCCTTAAGACGCCGCCCTCGGGCAACTGAGCATTTTGCCACAAGTAGTTGGCCAATGCCTCCTCGCATAGGGCCTGCCAAAACGAATCGCCGCCAGGCACAGTGTCTGCGTCGATGTGGGTCTTGACGAGTTCCTGAATGTAAGTGGGCAGGATGACCTTGACTTTGGCGGGAGGCGCCTCGCCCTGCCTTACCAGGAATCGTGCGGTGACGTTGGCGTCCTTGTGGCCGCTTTCGGACTCGGGCTCGTCGTCCGAATCGAAGCGAAAGCCGTTGAACGTGGTCCTGGTGAATTCCTTGACGACGAGACCGATGGGCACCGCGAGACGGCGTTCGATGGGCTTGTCCAGGCTGGCGCGAACAGTGCTGCGAAGGGTATCGGCGGTGAAGGGCTTCCTCATGAAGTCGGAAGCGCCGGCCTGTATAGCCTCAAGCGCGAGGTCGATGGTGCCGAACGCGGTGATGAGGATGACGCGGGTGTTGGGGGCGGTCTTGGCAATCTTCAGCTGCACCTCGATGCCGCTAAGGCCCGGCATTCGCTGGTCGAGCAACACGAGATCGACTTCGCCGTTGGCGGAGAGCTTGCGCAGACCTTCTTCGCCGTCGGCGGCAGTCTCGACAACGTAGCCGACGCTTTCCAGCGCCAGGCGCATCATCGTGCGGATGTTCGCCTCATCGTCGACGATCAGGATTTTTTCGCTCAAGTGGAAGTATCTCCGGCCGCCGGCGCTTCCGAGCCCAGGGTGAATTGGAACTTGCTGCCCTTTTGCAGTTCGCTGGTAACCCGCATTTCGCTGCCGTGCGCCTTGAGGATCGTCTGCGCGATTGATAGCCCAAGTCCGGCGCCGCCTTGCGTCGTTCCCGGTACCTGCACAAAACGATCGAAGATCCGCGAGAGATAGTCCGGGTGGATGCCCTCCCCCGTGTCTTCGACCTCAAAGGTTACATGATCGTCTTTTGCCATTGCACGAAGGGTCACGCTTCCACCCGACGGCGTATGCCGCACCGCATTGTCGGCTAGATTCACCAAGACACGCACAATCTGGCCGGGGTCGGCGCGCACCGTCTTGAGAGCCTTCCCGATTTCGTGCTTCAGCATCACTCCCTTCTCAGCCGCGTTAGCCTTGATCGTGTCCACCGCCTGGCGAACGAGCTCCGCGGGCGCGACGAGGGCAAAACGAGGAGGAGACGAACCAGCTTCCAGTTTTGTGATATCCAGCAATTCTTGCAGTAGGCGTTCGAGGCGTTCGAGGTCTTCCTGTTGTGCATTGACGATCTGCTCTTGCATAGGGGTCAGGGGCCCGGCGGACCGCTCGCGCAGGAGTTGCGAAGCGAGTAGCAGCGAGGTGACCGGCGTTCGAAGTTCATGTGAAGCGACGCCGATGAACTCGGTCTTCAGGCGGTCGAGCTCTTTGAGGTGGGTGATGTCCTCCAGAACCGCCACGCAACCGAGAATTGCGCCCTCTTGGTCTTTCATCGGCGTTGCGCGCAGGCGATAAGCGCGCTCGGTGCCTCCCACCGAAATGGGGATGAGGGTCGCCTCGTCCTCGCCTGCGGAGACCGCGTCCTCTTTGATCGCTCGCTCAATCGCAGTGACGATTCGGCGATCGCCAACGTGTTCGACGATCGGCGTGCGTGGCGCGGCGGGGCTAGGGCCGAAAAGACCCTCGGCGGCGTGGTTGAGAAACACGATGCGGCCTATGGCGTCGGTGACGACCACCGGGTCGTAGAGGAACTCGAGAGCCATGTCGGCCATTCGCTCTGCCCGGCGGAGGCGGCGCTCCTCGGTCTTCCGATGTTCCTGCAGGCGGTCGGCCATCGTGTTGAAAGCACTGGCAAGCTGGCCGACTTCGTCGGTTCGGCGCAGGTCCAGGCGACGGTCGAGATGGCCCGCGCCTAGCGCCTCGGCTTGTTCCGCAACCCTCGCCAAGGGCTTGAGCGCCAGGCGGACGACGAGGGTCGCGAGCAACAGGGCAAGAACCAGGGCCGCGGCCGTCACGATTAGGCTGCCGCTCGCCGCCGACTGTGCCTCGGCCTTAACATTAGTGTTCGCCCGGTCGATCTCGGTCTCGTTGATTTCGAGAATCCGCTGAGTCCGTTCCTTGAGCCTTGCGAGCGCGGGCCCCAGGGTGCTCACGTAACGGCGCTCGGCTTCGGCCTGGATGGACTCAGGCGGAAGCGACAGAAGGTCGTCGACGGAGGACTGGTACCGTGCGGAGGCGAGGCGAATCTCGACTACCAGTTGCTGCTGGCGCGGGTCGCTCGCCTTCGCCATACGATCGAACGCGGCAAGGAACTTCGGCCAGGACGATGAAATCTCCACTCGCGCCTCAGAAACCTTGCCACCCAGCAGCAGATTCATGCCGGTCTCCTGACTTCCGATCGCTTGAAGCATTTCGCGGGCGGTCAGCGCGCCCTGAAAGTTGTTGGTGAGCACGACGTCGATGGAGTGCCCCAACCGGAAGAAGGTGGCGATGGCGCCGCTCATAACGAGCCCCATCAGCAATACGAGAAGGAGGTGACTGACGAGGAGTTGCAGGCGGAGGTTCCGCATCGAGGTCTAGCGGACGGGCGACAGAGGTCGCGAGGCCAAATACACTTCAATCTGCTCGCCGCTCCGAATATCCAGGTCCCAAAAGCTCCGGAGAATGTCGCAGCCGACCGCGGTGGCGACGGACCCTTCGGCGGCGCGTCGGCTCAAGCTGCGGAGTTCTCGTCGGGCACTCTTGACGAGCTTGCGGCCCTCCTCGGTTTCGCAGAGGTTCTGCTCGGTCGGCGTGAAGATTCCCGAACTATAGACGAGCACCATCTCTCCAACGACGTAGGCTCGGATCGTGCTTGGAGCATGGCCCTGCTGCTCCCTGTGGTGTCTGGCGATGCCTGCCGCCACCCTCGCCTCGATCGATTCGCTCCCAACCGTGCCCAAGGTTGCCTCCGCTGGAATCATACTCGGATACCGGGAGATGGCCGAGACGCTAATTGCTTACGACGAGGCGCTTGGTTTGATGCGGGCGGGCTTGCCCAGCCCGTCGGAGGCCTTTCGGTTGCCCCTCGAGCGGGCGGTTGGCCTTGCTCTGGCCGAGCCGGTTCTGGCACGGGAGCCTTACCCGAGGTTCGATAATTCGTCGGTCGACGGGTATGTCGTGGCCGGCACGGCGCCGGCAAGCGCGCGATTGGAGGTTGCTCGCTCGATTTCTGCCGGCGATGACCCCGGCCCTACCCTCCGAGATGGGGAGGCGGCGAGGATCTTCACTGGCGCGCCGGTGCCGCCCGGCGCATGGGGGGTCGTCATGCAAGAGGACTGCGAGGCAAGGCCGAGAGCGGTCGTCGTCAAGGGCACGGTCGATCGGGGTCAGAACATTCGGCGATCCGCAGAGGAAGTGCGTCCTGGCGATGAGGTGTTGGGGAGCGGCTACGTGGTGGGCGCCGGGCCGTTGGCTGTCCTGGCTTCCCAGGGCATCGCCGAGGTGGCTTGCTGGCGCGCCCCCAACGTGGCGATCTTGGTCGTTGGCGACGAACTTGCAGCACCCGGGCAAGAGCCCGCGCCATACCAGATTCGAGAAACGAACGGACTCATGCTCGCCGAGCAGTGCCGGGCGGCGGGTGCCGGGCGCGTCGAGCGACGGCTGCTGGCCGATCAGCGCCAGGTGCTGGCCGTCGCCTTAGCCGAGTTTGTCCGCGCAAGCGACCTCGTGCTGATCGCGGGAGGCGCGTCCGTTGGCGACAAGGACTTCTCGAGGTCGCTGCTGGCGGAAATGGGCGAACTGGTGTTCGCCGGGGTGTCGATCAAGCCGGGCGGGCCCGTACTGCACGGGCGGGTGGCCGGAACGCCTGTGTTCGGGTTGCCGGGCAATCCTGGAAGCGCCTTTGTTTGCTTCGAGCTGTTCGTCCGCGAGGCAATTCGGCGGCTGGCTGGCTGGGCGCATCCCGAGCCGATATGGCTCGATGTGCCCTGCGAGGAGGCCAGAACCCCACGCGGCCGCGACGAATTCGTCCGCGCCCGCTTCGTCGAATCGGATGGTAGGGCCAGCACCTGCCCGGTCGGCATTCAAGGCTCGTTCGCGCTCGGTTCGCTTACGCAGGCGGAGTGCCTAGTGCGGCTGCAGGCCGGGGTGGCTCGCGGACCCGGCGATCCCGCCCCTACCCTGATGCTTGAACGTTAGAACGGGTCCCGCCGTCTGTGCCGACAATTGATTTTGAATCTTGCATCGGCTTGGGGAAGTGGAGTCGAAGACGGGCACGCAGCGTCAGATAGAAGCATGAGATCGGGAGACCTGTAGGGCGATGAGCTTGCGAGTTGCCGCCGCCGCTTGGAAGCTGCGCCTCGCGCGTAGCGACGGCGACTATTTTGGGCACCTTTACGACACGGTCAGCGCGGCTCACGACTTGGATGCTGAAGTTCTCGTGCTGCCCGAACTCACGGTCCTCGAACTGCTCTCGCTCGCGCCTGATCTTGAAGAGCGAGACGTGCCCGCTTTCCTCGTTCAGTTTGCGGACAGCTTCGAGGAATGGCTTCTCCGCATCAGCGCTTCAAGCGGCCTAACCCTGGTAGGCGGCTCGCACTTTCGACGAGTTAAGGGCGGCATCGCGAACGCATGCGCCGTAGCCACGCCGGACGGTCGCCTTATCGTCAACAACAAGAACAAACTGACCGCCTACGAGCGCGACGTTTGGCGTCTGGCGCCTGGACGCGGGCTTTCCCGGCTTCAGGATGAGCGGCTCGGCGTGCTGATTTGCTACGATTGCGAATTCCCAGAAGCTGGCCGCCGGCTCGTCGATGCGGGCGTGCAGACGATTTGCGTGCCCGCGTTCACCGAGGACGTGCGGGCCTTCCAGCGAGTGAGGTGGGCGGCACACTCGCGTGCGGTCGAAAACCAGGTCTACGTGGTTCACGCCAGCTTGGTTGGCGAGCTTGGGCGGGAGCCGGTGCCGTCCACCTTTGGCACGTCGGCGATCCTCACCCCCAGCCACGAGCCTTTCCCCTTAAACGCGGTGCTTGACGAGACGAGGGTCAACGAGGAGGGGCTGGCGGTGGCCGACGTCGACTTCGAAATGCTTACCGCCTCCCGAGAGGATGGCGAGGTCCGCAATTGGGACGATAGGGTCGACGACAACTGGACGGTGGCCTAGAGGCGAACGGTCAGAAACCCGCTCGTTTTCGGCTCGGTAACGCCGCGAAGAAAACGACCAAGGTCGTCGGTCAGGCACAGGCGGCTGTGCCCGAAATTCGGCGCGTGGCGACACTTGCCCAGCGCGATGACGCAATGTTTGCCCCCGCCTAAGTCGACCACAGCAGTGGCGGTGCCGGTCTGCAGATCGATGGTCGTCCCGTCGTAGGTCAACTCGTTGCCCTTGACCACGAAGCCCGCCTTTCCGCAAAGAGCCCCGAAGCCCGGAAGCGTCTCCGGCGAGCCGACGATCGTCAGCCCCGACAAGTCGCCCGGCAGTGAGGCGATGGGCTTCGACTTCTCGAGTTCGGGCCGCCAATCCGGGTGCGCGACGTCCCGCAAAACCTGCCCCTTGGCGCTTCGTGCTAGCTGGATCGGGTGCTCGTCTTCGTGAATTTGTCGCACGATCCGCAGCCAGGGGTCGACGGACACGAGCGTCGGTTTGAACTCGCACTCGATGTTGAACCGATAACCGTCCATCCCCCCGATCTGCATCGTGTCGAACTGGGTGAACGCGCGTCGCCCATCCGCAGCCACAAGCATGATCTCGCAAGGAATTCGGTATGGCGCCGACTTGAAGTTCACCCGCCCGGAAAGCCGCCCGTCGGACCACGACACGTCGGTAACCTCGAACTCGGCCACACCCGCCCTGCGCAGCCATTGGTCGAAGAAAGTCTTGTGGCCCGGGCCAGCCACCTTCGTCACGATTGCCTCGTAGTACTGCCAGTCGACTGTGCGGTCCGGCGGCGCGGATTTGACCCATTCGCGCAAGGTCTCGATCATCATCGGGGTTCCGAGTTCGCGCTCTAGCATCTGGAGAACGAATGCGCCCTTGCCGTAGCCGAGCGCGGAGGCGGCCGGACCCCATTCCACGCCGCTGTCCTGGCAGGAGGTCTCCTCCCAAAGGGGGTCGTATTCGGGGCTCTTGATGAACGCCAACCGCCTCTCAGCCTGATTTCCGATCGGAACTTCTCTTTGGTAGAGCCCGACGCTGAAATTCGCGAAACTCTCGTTCCATAGCGAATGGAGGTAGCTGTTGTTGAGCGTGCCTCCCCACCAGGTGTGGGAAGGCTCGTGCGCGTCTTCTTGAGGCAGCTCGCCGCCGTACGTCGCGTAAGAATAGGCTTCGAGCGCCCCCGCGCCGTACACGTCGCTCTCCAAAGCCCCGTACGCGCTGAACGGAAACTTGCCAAAGGTGCGGTCGTAAAAGTCGAGGATGGGCTCGTAAAGCTCGGTTTGGATGCGGAGTTCGGCATCGCTCTTGTGGAGGCTGCGAGCCCAAAGGCGGCGGGCGCCCGCCTGGCGCTCTACGGTTCGATACGCACCGATCGAGACGCTGTAATACACGCACGGCAGGTCCATCTGGAAGCGCGTCACCCTTTCGTTGCCGAGGTCCTCGGTCGACACCTGCTCGCCCTGTCCCACCGCAGTCCAACCTCGGGGATGGTGGACGGTCAGCCTGTACGGAGCGGGGCGGCGCGCGATCAACGGATACCAATAGTCGTTCGTAAGCGAGGCCTCGGTGTCGGTGATGCCACCTGCGAATTGAGGCAGGTTGACCACGGCGGAGTAGGAGATCGAATAGGTGAAGCCTTCCGACCCGGCCGGCGCGCGGACCGCCACCGTGCCGCCGGTCTGGGCGAACGTCACGAAGCGCTCTGCGGAGTCTCGTATCGACTGGATGCGGTACGGCGGGCCGATTCGGAACAGAAACTCGTTCATGTCGCCCACTCGGCGAAAGCGAACCCGGTCTCGCACTATGGCCGTTTTCTTGGGGAGATCGAAGCGCAGGTTGAAGTCGTGACTTTCGATCGTCACTCCTTCGGTTGTGTCTTCGGGCAGATACGCGAGGCCCGCGCCTGTGGGCTCGAAAACGAGATCGGCGGGGTCCTCGCTCGTGGTTGTGGTCGTGAAGACGACGAGCGAGCGCCCGCCCGGCGTCTTAAGGGGTAGAGCATGCCAGCCATCCTTGCCGGTCTGGTAGGGCCCATGGGTCTTAAGCACCCGAAACGGACTGACGGTCCTTCGCGGTCCAGTAAGCATCGCGTCCAAGGCGGACACCTCGCGAGCTTGGGCTAGTCGGTCCAGTTCGGCGATTCCGGGTCCCGGATGAATTATGAGAAGGATGGCGAGGGCTAGCACGGAGAGATAGACTATCCAACGGAGCGGGCCCAGATGGGGCCTTCGCCCTCGAATTCGGACGAATGATGCTATCGATGGTGACGTTCTGGACAAAGGTGCGCGTCTTCCTTGCGCCATTGGGAGGCTTGCTCATGATTCTGACCTCGCCGGCGTATGCCCAAGTCTCAGTGGCGCCGACTAGCCGATTCGTTGCGGTAGAGCGGCTACCCGTCGTCTTCCAAGTTGGCTGCACGACGAGCTGCGAGCTCGAGGCGCTCCAGCCCGGCCTCAACTGGGATGAAGCGATCGTGTCCTGGAACGTGCGCCCAGCGGCGGGTGCGCGACTGAAGGTCGAGGCCCGCGTCGTTTATCCGGACACGACCACGAAGTGGTACGTGATGGCCGATTGGTCGCTCGACGGCCCGAGAACCAGCGTGGATGGGCAAAGGGATGACTACGGGGATGTACTCACCGACACGCTCTCCGTGCGGCGGGCCGGCGGCGCGCTCCAGCTCCGGCTCACCGGAACGTGCAAGGATCCCGGTCCTCAGTTGACGCTTCTCGGCGTGGAGTTCTCGACCAAGCCGCCGTCCGTGCAGGCCGCCGAGCCCCTAAAGCCAGGCGAGGCAGTATCAGCAGTTCCGCAAGCGGCGCCACCCTCGACTCCCGCTACAGCAGCTGGAGCACGCGCGCCCGAGCCGAATCGGGCGGCATGGGGCAAGGTTCTGGAAGCGCCTAAGAAGGTTCAGCACGATTATCCGCACGGCAACGTGCTGTGCAGTCCCACCAGCCTTTCGATGGTCCTCGGCTACTGGTCGGGCCAGCTCGCCCGGCCGGATTTGTCTCACGACGTGCCCGAAGTGGAGGCAAGTGTCTGGGACGTGGCCTACAAGGGAGCCGGCAACTGGCCCTTCAATATGGCGAGCGCGGGCTCTCACCCTGGCATCCGGGCGTACGTTGCTCGGCTCGCCTCGGTGCGCGAACTGGAAGATTGGGTAGTAGCTGGCGGGCCGGTGGTTGCCTCGGTGAGTTTGCAACTGCTAAAGGGCAAGACGCTGGATCGCAAGACCGAGCAGGGGCACCTGGTCGTCTTGGTGGGCTTCAGCAAGGAGGGCGATCCGGTGTTCAACGATCCGAACGAGCACGACCGGCTTTCAACATACAAGCGGGCCGACTTTGAAGCCGCGTGGGCCTACTCGCAGCGGACGGTGTACCTCGTCTATCCCGAGTCGTTTGTGCCTCCGAAATGCCCCGAAGGCCACTGGCTTCCAGGCGCGCAGTGAGGCAACAATCTGGCTGCGGCCGGCGTCCGCTGTATCATAGAGGGACGCCAATGGGTAAGGCCTTCGATAATCGCATGGTTCGGTCGCGCCATATGCTCGGCTTCACCCTAGTCGAACTACTGATCGTGATGACGATCATCGCGATTCTGCTCGGCATCTTGTTCCCGGTGCTTGGCGCGTCGATCCGACGAGCCCGTAAGACCCAAACCGACATGAATTACCACTATGGCAATAACGGGCCGCTTGCCCAGGAAATCAAGGAAACACCGCCCCCTCCGTAAGCTCCGCTAGGACTCCCCTTGCTCCATTAGCCCGCGACGCGCGATACTGAGCGTTGGATGAAAAGGCTTTGGCCCATTCTCGTTGTTGGCCTGGTGATCGTGTGCGGGTTTGGAGGATTCATCGTCAAGGCGGTGATGTCAAAAGGGGGCGTGAAGGAAGCCTCCAACACCGCCACCGTCACGAGAGGCGACCTCGTCGTTACGGTCGTGGAGACGGGCACGATCGACGCCGAATTGACCGTCGAAGTGAAAAGCCGGGTGTCGGGCCGGATCGCCAAGATCCTCGTCGACGAGGGAGACATCGTAAAAGAGGGCCAGCTCATTGCCGTCATCGATCCAAAAGAGACGCGTCTGCGCGTTGATCAGGATCGGGCCAACGTCCGGGGGGCGCGGGCCTCGGCGTCTCGCCAGCAGGTCGAGTTCGAACAGAAGAAGGTAACGAGCCGCGCAGCCTACCGCCAGGCCCTGGCGCGCTTGGCCGAGCTGGAATTGCAGTTTAAGGCGCAGCCAGAACTGACGGCGGCGTCGATCCAGCAGGCGAAGGCGGGGCGCGATTCAGCCGTCCAGGAACGGGATCGGCTCGCCAATTTCGCGCAGCCAAACCAGCGGATCGCCTACGAGAGCGCGGTGAGAGAGGCGGAGGCGAACGTCCGAGCAGCCGAGTTGGAACATGAAAGGCAAGTTGGCTTGCGGTCTAAGGGTTACTCGCCTGAGAAGGCGGTCGAGGTGGCCCATCAACAGTTCGAAGTGGCGCAGGCACGGCTTTCCACTGCGCGCGACCAGCTCGAGAGGTTAGGCGGCCAGCAGAAGGCGGAATTGGCAAGAGCGGACGAGGCGGTCGCACAAGCCCAGGCGCAGCTTCGACAGGCCACCGCAAACGCATTCCAATCCGCCGCGAGCCGCCAGCAGTATCTCTCCGCGCTCGCGGACGTCGACCGCATGCGCACGGGGTTACGGGACGTGGAGACCGCGCAGAAAACGTGGGAGCAAGGACGTGCCCAGGTGGACCAGCTCTCTTCCGTGCTCAGCGACAGCGAGCGGCAACTTGGGGAAACGGAAATCCGCGCGCCGATGTCGGGCATCGTCACCAAGAAGCTGACCCAGGAGGGCGAATTGGTGGCGAGCCTCAGTTCGTTCAGCGCGGGCACGCCGATCGTGCGCATTGAAGACCGGCGCGGCATGCGCCTGAAGATGGACGTCAACGAGATCGACGTGGCCAGGCTCAAGCTCGGCATGACCGCCGACATCGCGGTCGACGCGCTGCCCGACCTATCGTTCAAGGGCAAGGTCAAGAAGATCAGCCCTGCCAGCAACCCGGCGCAGACGGGCGTCCAGGATCCGGTCGTCAAGTATCAGGTGGAACTTGAGATCGCAAGCCCCGATCGGCGCCTTCGGTCGGGAATGTCGGCCAAGTGCACGCTGGAAGTCAGCCATGGCCCGAATGTGCTCCAGCTCCCGGTCGAGTACGTGGTGAAGGAGGGGAGCCATCATTACGTCACGCCGGCGACGACCAAGCCCCTCGCCAAGGACGCCAAGCCTGAGCGTGTGGAGGTGAAGACCGGGATCGAGACCGGATCGGCCATCGAAATTCTCTCCGGCGCGAAAGAGGGCCTCAAGGTTCAGAGACCCGAATACACTGGCCCGACCCGCAAGGGCATGATGCAGATGGGACCGGACTAAGGGATGAACGCTCTCGCGTCCCTCCTAGTCGCCCTCGAAATGCTCCGCCAGCACAAGATGCGGGCGTTCCTCACTATGCTCGGCGTGATCATCGGCGTGATGAGCGTGACGATGATCGTGATGATCTCGAACGGCTTCCAGACCTACATAAACACCGTGTTCAAGAAGCTCGGCACCGACACCATGTTCGTGTTCTTCGACCCGGGCCGACGGATGCGGGGCGAGACGACTGGGGGTACAGAAAAGCTCAGCAACGAAGACATCCGGTATCTACTGAACCGGGTCAGCGTGCTCGAGATCGGATCGGGGATGATGCAGATTCCCCAGCAGAAGGTGAAATTCGGCGAGCAGTCGGTCGACAACCCACAGATCTTCGCCTCCGACGAGTATTTCCACGAGCTCAATCGGTTCGACGTCGTGCAGGGCCGCTGGCTCACCAAGGCAGACCTGGATCAGCGGGCGAGCGTGTGTCTGATCGGCGAGGAGATCCGCTACCGGCTGTTTGGAGAAGGCGCGAACGCGATCGGCAAGCTGATATCGACTCAGGGCATCGCGTTCGAGGTGATCGGGGTGATCAAACGGGCCGACTTTCTAGGTGACAGCTCCGCCCGCATGGTGCTCGTGCCGATCACTACCGCCCAGTCGAAGTGGATGGGCAGTCGGCGCGTGGACTTCATCATGCTTCGCGCCAAGCCGGGGGTCAAGGTGAACGACGCGATGGATTCGGTTTGGCGGGCACTCATGCTGCGCAGTCACAACCGTCCCATCTACCGGCTCGATTCGCGAGAATCGATCCTGAGCGTGCTGGAGGGGCTGGTTGGGGTCGCGGGCGTAATTCTCGCCGCCGTAGCCGCCTTGTCGCTGCTCGTTGGTGGAATCGGCATCATGAACATCATGCTGGTGTCGGTCACGGAGCGGACCCGAGAGATCGGCTTGCGGAAGGCGATTGGGGCGCCCCAAGCGGCGATCTTGCAGCAGTTCATCATCGAGGCGGCGATGCTCAGCATGGTCGGCGGCCTCATCGGGATGTTCATCGCCTGGTCGCTGGGTAATGCGGTCACGATTCTCACCGCTATGCGGCAGTGGCCCTCGCCCGATGGGCTTGCCACCCCGTTTCCGCTCACGGCGGCGATAGGGGCGGCCTTGTTCTCGGCCTTTATCGGTGTGGTTTTCGGGCTCTATCCCGCGATCAGCGCGGCCAAGCTCGATCCGATCGTGGCGCTTCGCCACGAATAGAGGTTAAGGTTGTGGGCTCGGCGCTTGCGCGGGCGGCGCTGCGCGGATGACGGGCAGGGGCTCGTCGAGATCGGCGTGACCCAGGCTATCCAGAGCGTTCCCACCGATGTAGAGGCGTATCGAATCGACCTCGGGAAAGAGTCCAAGCGTGGCCCTCAGGCCGTCCAGAATGATTTTCTCATCGATGCTGCCGTAGGTCTGGCGAAAGGCTTCGTTGAACTGCAGAATCGCGGTCCGGCCCTGAAGATCGACCGACAGCATTTCGGCTTCAGGAGGCACCGACTTGAGCTGGCGAAGGTAGCCGTTGACGGCGAACACCTTGGCGTCGGCCCCGGCTGGCAATTCTCGCTGCTCCTGCGTGAAGGAGACTTCCAGGCCATCCGTGTGCGGAGTAAGCACGGCGACCCTCGAGCCTTGGCCCTGATGCGTTGCCGTGACCCCGACCTGGGGTCCACGCCTGACCGCAGACCCCGCGGCGTCTTGCGCTGGGCGAGTCGCGTTGACGTAAAGGCCGAGCGCGGCGGCGCCGCTCAGCGCAACCGCCAAGAGCAGCAAGAGCCCAATCCTAACGCGCGGCTGTTTTGACATCTCCCAAATAGACCTTCAGGCCGGCGACGATGGCCTTGGCCGCGTTCTCTTTGAACTGGGGCGTGGCCATGACTGCCCGGTCGTACTCGTTGCTGAGGAATCCCATCTCGATCAGCACCGCTGGAACTTTGGCATGGCGAAGCACGGAAAAGCCGGAATGATAAATCTTCGTATCGCTCCAGACCCCGAGACTCGGCAAGTGGCTGACAAGTGCGATCTCATGCTGGATGCATTCGGCCAGAACCTGGCAGGTCGGGTCGTGCTCGTGTATGAACGTGATCCCACCAGTTGAACTCGTGTTCTGCCCGTTCGAATTGATGTGGATTGAGAGGAAGAAGTCGGCGCCGCTCCGGTTTGCTACCTCGCTCCGGTCGGGTAGAGGAATGAATTCGTCGGTGCGGCGGGTCATGATGACGGTCGCGCCCTCTTCGCCTAGCCGCTCGGCGGTGAGCTTGGCGATTTCCAAGGTCATCAATTTCTCGATTAGCGAGCCATCGGGCGCCTTGGCGCCAGTATCGTGGCCGCCATGACCAGCATCCACGACTACGGTGCGCCCCGCCAGCCGCCCGTTCCCGATGTTTGGCTTGAACAATCGCAATCGAACTTCGTTTCGGGTGCCCGATACCTCCACCCCGAATGGCCGTGGAAGCTTGATCACGATCACCGCCCCGGGCCTATCTTGGCGTACCGCGATTTCCACGATGCTGCTTGAGGCGCTCTTGGGCGGCGCGTCGGTGAGGATCAGTCCGGGTAAGAGAATCTCGACCACCGTGGGATCTGGCCTGCGGACGGCGGGGGACGCATCGAGCAGAACGGGGAGCCGGAACGTTCCAACGAGGCTGCTCGTAGAGTCGGATTCGACCTGGAACGAAAGCGGGCCGAACTGGGTGGTTGGAGGAGCGCTGGGAAGCACGCCGCCTACGCTTCCTTCGTCGGGCTTGTTTGTGGGCGGCACGGCCGGAGCCGGCGCTGGCTGAGCCGCGGGAACCTCCTGCGGGCTGGCGAAAGTCCAGCGAAACTTGGCGGTGGGGGTCTCGACCGACTCCGGCACCGCCGGCATCGCATCGGCCTCAATCGTCAGCCTCGCCACGTCGTCTCGGACCTGCTCGATCTTTGCTCCAGTCCTAAGCGCCAGCGTTGCATCGGATTGGTATCGCGCTCCCCGAAAGTCGATGACTATGCGGTTTGGCGACTCGTGGAAGGAGAACGCTGCCCGAACCGGAAGGCCTGCCTCGACTGTAGCGGAGGAGGCATCAACGGTCGCTGACCGAATGATTGACAGAACGCGAAGACGGTCCCCGTCCTGCCATTCGGAAGTGCCGCCGAGGGCAGCCACCGCTTTTCGCAACGCTAGACACGGAGCGCCGGAGAACGTGCGCGCCGCCACCTCAGCCTCTTGTCCGAAGGCGTGGATCTGCGCGCGGTCGTCTGAGAACTCGACGTCCCAGCCAAGCTCCTTCGCGGCGGCGGCGGGCACGAAGCACTCGTCGGCGAGCCGGTAGCACGGCGCTTTCAGCGTGCCGACGTAAGTGAAGACAACCTGGGCGGAGCGGGTTTGCCCCACCGCGGTCGCCAGCGCCATCCATGGCATCAGGGCGATAAAGATACGCTTCATCCTGAGCGTTGCGTGAATTGTACAGCTTTTCCCATAATCCTCGTACTGCAGCCGCGCAATCCACCCATAGGCAGCCTTGCCTGATGGGACGTCCCGGCGAGCGGTTGTGTTCTGTCAGTCGGGCGATTAGCTCAGTGGTAGAGCGCCTCGTTTACACCGAGGTGGCCGGGGGTTCGAGTCCCTCATCGCCCACCAGGCTTGGCTGAACATTTGGCTCGACGAGCCACAATGATGAAAGTGAGTGCACCGGAAATTCTGGCAGGAAGGGGCATGCAAGTTCAGGCGATCTGCCGAAAGTATTCGGTGAAGCGGCTGCGGCTTTTCGGATCTGCGCTTCGCGACGACTGGGACCCCGAAACGAGCGACTTCGACTTCTTGGTGGAATTCGGGGAGCCCGAGACGATGGGTGCATTCGACCAACTGATGGGTTTTGTCCTGGACATGGAGGGCGTTCTCGGTCGAAGAGTCGACGTTGTGGATTGGAACGCGGCGAAGAACCCTTTCTTCCGTCGCAATGCGGAGAGGGAAACGAGGGAGATATATGCGGCCTGAGACTGCGGCCGCTTTGCACGACATGGCGCTCGCCGCCTCCCGCATTGCAGAGGCCACCGCCGGCGTAACTTTCGCGGCGTACGAAAAGACATGGTTGCTGCAATCAGCAGTGGAACGCCAGCTTGGGGTCATTGGGGAGGCGCTAGCAAGGGTTCGGCAGGTGGAACGCGGCTTCTATGATAGATTCGCCGATGCGGACAAGATTGTCGGGTTGCGCAACATCATTGTTCACGGCTACGACGTCGTGGACCCCCGCGTGCTGTGGTCGATCATCGCCGAGAAGCTGCCGGCTTTGATGAAGTTGGTCGATGACATGTTGCGCGAGGCTCGCGAGGAAAGGCTCTAGTTTCGAACTGGACTACTAACGGCGAGCCGTGGACCTCGCAGGATTCCGCAAACCCTAGCCCGTCCCCTCTGGCGCGCAGGGTCGCGCGCCGATGATCTAGTAACGGGATCGGGCCAGTGGCGGTCCCATGCCTGGCGGTGCCTTGACCAATCGATTGGAAGCCGACGTTCTCAAGCGTGGCGACCAGCCTAACGTGCTGGTGGTCGAAGACGATCCTGTGTCGGCACTCCTCGTCAAGAGGCTGCTCGCCGCACAAGAAATCGCGTGCGACCACGCGTTGAACGGAAAGCAAGCGCTCGAGATGCACTCGCAGCGTCCTTACCGGCTCGTGGTTTCGGACTGGATGATGCCCGAGATGACAGGCATCGAGCTTTGTCAGGCATTCCGCCGCGCCGAAGGAAGCTACGTCTACTTCGTGCTTTGTTCGGCAAAAGGGGAGCGCGCGGATCGCCAGGAGGCATTCGAGTCGGGGGTGGATGATTTTCTCAGTAAACCTCTCGATCGGGACGAGTTGGTCTTCCGCCTAAAGGTCGCTCGACGAATTTTGAGCAGCGAAGACAAGCTCACGTTGCAAAAGGCGGAGTTGGAGCGGGCTAGCGAAACCCTGCGCACGATGAACGCCAATCTGGAAATGGCATCGCGGCGCTTTGAAGAACTGTTCAACGGTCTGCCCGTCGCTTGCTTCACCTTCGATGAGGCGGGCCTGCTTCATGAATGGAACCGGGCCGCCGAAGAGAAATTTGCGATCGAGCCCGGCAGCGCGTTCCAAAGCCCGATCTGGAAGATCATTCCCACCGTGAGCAACGATCTCTGGACCGGCGAGATGGTCAAGAAGATCTTCCGCGAAAACGGTATGCCTCCGACGGACTGGAGCTACACGACGCCGGAGGGCGAATACCGGGCCTTTGCATGCACGGTGTTTACGCTCAAGGATGAAAGCGGGCGACCGATTGGCGCGATTTCCGCGAACCTGGACATCACCGATCGGCAGCGGGCTCGGCAGCAGATCGAGGAGCAAATGAGGCAGATCAACGAGTTTGCCGGCCAACTGGAAGTGCAAAAGCACGCTCTCGAGGAGGCGAACCAGCTCCTGGCTTTGCGGGCTGACACCGATGGTCTAACCGGTCTGTTGAACCACCGCCGCTTCCACACCGACTTTGAGCGGGCCTTCGAGGAAGCCCGCCGCGACGACCGAGCCCTTTCCGTGATTCTCCTCGACGTGGACCATTTCAAGACGTACAACGACAGCTATGGCCACCAGGCAGGGGACGAAGTTCTGCAGGCCTTCGCCTCTTTGCTCAAAGCGACATCTCGCCGAAACGAAATACTCGGCCGCTATGGCGGCGAGGAGTTCGCCATGGTGCTGCAAGGCTGTGCGCGCGCGCCATCGGTCACGTCGGCCGAGCGTTTTCGGGTGGCGATCGAGGGGTATGAATGGGGTGATCGCCCCGTCACCGCCAGCTTTGGGGTGGCCACCCTCAATCCGAAGGCGTCCTCCGCGCGGGAGTTGCTGCGCTGGGCCGACGAAGCGCTTTACGCCGCCAAGGCGGCGGGCCGCAACCGTGTGGTCCACTTCGACGACATCGTGGTCCAAGCCGCGGAAGAAAGTGCGGCCTAATCGGACTTCAAGGCAGAGACGACGATCGCGCTGAGGGGAAGGCGCGTGGGGGCAGGGCCCAATCGATTCTCGAGAGCATCCACAATGAATTGATGCACTTGCTCCGGGCTGGGACCGCTCCGGTCCTGAAGTTCGAGAACGAGCGGATTTCCGAATACGAGGCCGGTCGCGAAATTGGCGTGGTCGCCGATCGGCCCCTGTTTTCGCACTACTTCAAAGCATAGATCGTCGAACCCGGCCGCCTCCAACTCCACACGAATGGGATCGAGGGCCGACGATCCGAAGGGCGTTTCATAGAATCGGGGCGGATCGGTGGTGAAGAAATGCTCCATCGCATCGCGAAGCGTGAAAACGATGTGCGGGTTCCGCGGTGGAGCGTCCCACACGTTCATGAGGAATTGGCCACCTGCTCGCAGGACTCGGGCGGCCTCGCTGGCTGCCTTCGCTTTGTCGGGCAGGAACATCCAGCCGAACTGCATCACGACGACATCGAAGCCGGCGTCGTCGAAGGGTAAGGCGAGTGCGTCGGCTTGGGCCAAGCTCAGCCGGGGCTCCACGCCGACGTTCTGGCGAGCTAGATCGACCATATCCTCATTGAGATCGGTCGCGACTAGGCTGCCGGCCGTCGGAAGGCGATCAAGGAGGCATCGGGTGACGATCCCCGTTCCGCACGCTAACTCGAGAATCCGAACCCCGGACTTGGGCGTAAATCTCGCCGCGATATCCTCCGCATAGGGCTGGAAGATGACCGGGCCCAGGCCGGCGTGGTAGTTGGCGGGAATCGATCCGGTGAAGGCGGTCGGGCTGTATGCCATGTTCCGTCAAGGCTACCCCGGGCTATTCTCCGCCGGTCCGCGTAAATTTGACCTCGGCAACGGTCCATCCGAGAATGTCTCCCAGCTTGAAGCGACCCCCGAGGGCGTGGGTAAGGCTGTCCACGATATGGAGCCCCAGATGTCCGTCGCCTCCTTGCACGAAGCCTTCGGAAAGCCGGTCGCCGCTATTGGAAACCCAGAGCGAGACCTCCCCGTCGTTCTCCTCGACGGTAATGTGCACTTCGCCTTGGAGGGCATTCCTGAAGCCGTGCTCCACCGCGTTCTGGAGTAGTTCGTTGAGAATGAGCGCGATTTGGGTGGCCTGGGTCATGTTGAGGTGGACATCCTCGCCCCTCACCTGAAAACCAACGGATCGTCCTGGCAAGATCAGCGAGTGCTGCTGGTGATGAACCAGCATCTCAGCGATCGAGCGGAGGCCGACGTGGTCGAGGTCTTCGCGGCTGAGCAGGTCGTGCACCGAGGCGATGGCAAGGATTCTAGATAAACAGTCGTTGAGCGCATCCTCCAGGCTCTTGTAGTTCCCGTGCCTTACCTGCAAACCGAGGAGCGAAGCCACCTGCTGGAGGCTGTTTTTCACCCGGTGGTGCATCTCTTGCATGAGCGTGTTGCGCACTTGGAGCTTGGCGTGCTCGATGCTGACCGCCGCCTGTTTGGCCAACGTCTCCAGCGCGCGAACTTCGTCGGGCGGGAATTCGCGCACCACCGTCGTGTAGCAGGTCATCACGCCCACGGGACGGTCCTGGATCATCAGCGGCACGCAGATCATCGAACGCAGGCCTTGCTCGGCGGCGAGCTCATGGCCGATGTAGTCCTGTTCGAGTTGCACGTCGGGCACGATGACCGTCCGGCCCAAGTCGATCGCGCGGCCGGCGATCGATTCGCCCAGCTTGATCGCGCGCTTGCGCTGGTAACCCTTCGATGGCGCTTGGGTGGCGCGGAGCACCAACTCCTGACGCCTTTCGTCGAGCAGGCGCACCGTGCAGACTTTGTAGTTGAATTGTTGCGCGGTGAGGTTGACCAGCAATTGGAGAATCTCTTCCAGGTAGGGGCTAGTCGCGATGGTTCGAGACACTTCACTCAGGGCGCCGAGGGGCGTGGATTGGGCCCCGGTCCGAAAGGCGCTTCGATAGGCCTGAATGGACTGGGCGCAAACTTGGGCAAGCCGCATGAGGTCTTCTCGCTCGCGCTTCAGCGTCTTCCACGGCATTGAGCGGCGGAGCAACGTGACGCCGAAAGCCACGTTTCCTTGCTTGAAAGGGAGCACCGCGCCGCCCTCGCATTCCCGATCGTCGATGCCGGGCACGGTGGCAAAGTCGGGATGGTCGTAGGCGCGCTGGAGCAAGAAAATAGGCTCGCCGCTGGCGAGAGCTTTGCCGCAAATGCCCACGCCCGGCCCCATCTTTAGCCGCAAATTCATCTCCGGGGCAAGGGTGCTGGCACGGAGCACAAGCTGATCTTGAGCATCGCGAAGCATGATGTCGGCAGAGGTGGCGTGAGTCCGCCGCACCATCAACGCCGCGAGTTCGGCTAGGAGTTCGTCTTCTCCGCCCACACTCGAAAGCAGGTCGAGCGCTTCTTCCTCGGCCGTTGGATGCATCGCCTCGTTCCTACGTCGGCGGCCCGATCGCGGTCGTGCTCACGAGGACGGGATCGAGGGTGCGACGGGCAAGCGCGATGATCTGATCGTTCGTGACCGCCTCGAGTTTTCCGAGCGTTTCTTCGATCGGTATGTCGCGGCCATGGTTGAGCTCGTTCCGGCTCATGCGCATCATCCGGCCGCTCATGCCTTCGAGGGCCAACACGAGCCCGCCCGAAAGGTTGCGCTTGGTGCGGGCCATCTCGCCCTCGTCGAGGCCATCCTTCATGACCTTTGCGAACTCTATACGCACGAGTTCTTGCACCTGGTCCCAAGTCTGTGGGCTCGTACCGCCGTACACGGTGTACGCGCCCCCCGCCGAATAGTTGAGCGTGTAGCTGCCGATGGCATAAACCAGGCCGCGCTTTTCGCGAATCTCCTGAAAAAGGCGGCTGCTCATGCTTCCGCCGAGCGCCGCATCGAACACGCACATAGGATAGAAGTCGTCGTCATACAGCGAGCATCCATCCGAGCCGATGCAAAAGTGAACCTGCTCGACGTCTCTGGGGACATATTCGGACGCCGACTTGCCGGCGGGGCGGGGCAGGGGCGCCTCGCCGTCGCCCGGGGCAAGAGAACCGAGCGCCGATTCAGCCGCCTCTTGCACCGTTTCCGGCGTAACATTGCCCGCCACCGCAAGCAGGATGTTCTCGCCGTGGTAACGCCGCTCCATGTACCCGGCCAGGTCGTCGCGTTTGAACGAGCTGACCGATTCCGGCGTGCCGATGATGGGCAAGCCAAGCGGGTGGTTCCGCCAGCGATGCTGCAGGTGGAGATCGTGCACGTGGTCGCCGGGCTCGTCCTCGCTCCGCTTGATCTCTTCGAGCACCACGCCTTGTTCGCGTTTGAGCTCATCCGGGGCGATGAGGCTGTGCCGCATCATGTCGGTGAGCACGTCGATTCCGACGCCCACGTCGTCCATCAGCACCCGGCAGTAGTAGCAAGTGGCTTCCTTATCGGTAAAGGCGTTGAGGGCGCCGCCGCGCCCTTCGATCTCCTCCGCGATTTGCTTGGCCGTGCGCTTGGCCGTGCCCTTGAAGAGCATGTGCTCGATCAGGTGGGTGATTCCTGCTTCGTTCGCGCGCTCGTGGCCGCTGCCCGTCTTGCACCACAGGCCGATTGCGGCTGAGCGCACGTGGCCCACCGGCTCTACCAGCACCCGCACGCCGTTGGGCAGGACAGTCTTGATAACGTCGCTCATGGCGCCACCTTCAGCGCGAGCGCGCCCAGGTGGTCGATGGCGCACGCGATCTCATCGCCCGGCTCCAGCCGGCGCGCTGGATCGGCAGCCCGAGGAATCGGCCCGAGCAGCAGCAGGTCTCCTGTGGCAAGCGGCGCCGACTCTGAGGCGGTTGCGATCGCCTGGGCGGGCGTCCAGGGAAGCTCGCACGCGCTCCCCCTGCGCGCCTCGACTCCGTTGATGCGCATGGCCGCGCCCAGATTGTAGCGACGCCCCGCCGGTGTGTTCTCGGCCAGATCGTCTAGCTCCTCGGGGGTTGTGAGGGCGGGCCCGACCGCGATCGCCACATCGCGGCTGCGTCCGGGACCCGTTTGCGCCGTCCGCTCCTCGCGCTCGGCATCCCGGGCGACGAGCGAACACGCGACCATGAAGCCGAGAACCGCCTCATCGGCCAGCTCCACCGGAATGTTCGAACCTTGGCCGCCAATGACAATGGCGAGATACATCTCCACATCCAGGTTGCCGCTGAACCCGGGCCAGGGGACGATCATGTTTGGCCCGATCACGCTGGACGGATTGCCATAGGAAACGATGGGACCGCCTGTCTCGAAGCCGGGTCCGAAAAACCATCGCACGCTGGGTGGCCGCCCGATGGGGGCGAGCAGGCGCGCGGCGGAAGCCTCGTGAACGCCGACCGGGGTGGCGCCGTCAGTCTCATACAGCTTCGGTCCTCGCACGATGCCGGTGCGGATCTGGCCAGGGCTGTCGAGCAACTCGAATCGGCAGAGTTTCAACTTGGAAGGCAGGTTACCTGGGGCCTGCCCAGCCCACCGCGCACTCCCGATTTGACATCGCCTGGCAGATGCGGTAGCATGGCCTTCGGTCGCTTCGGCTCGGTCGGAGCGCAGCGCCAAAGCTGAAGGACATAAGCAAGAATGCCTCAGACCCCGCTCAAAGTTCTCGTGTGCGATGACGAGAGACACATCGTGCGGCTGATCCAGGTGAACCTGGAGCGCCAGGGCTATACGGTAGTGACCGCTTTCGACGGAAAGGAGGGGCTGGAGAAGATTCGAACCGAGAAGCCCAACCTCGTGGTGCTCGATGTGATGATGCCCTACATGGACGGCTTCGAGGTGCTCAAGACTATCCGCCGCGAGCCGGAAACCGAGAACTTGCCCGTCATCATGCTCACCGCCAAGGCCCAGGACAAGGACGTGTTTGAGGGCTATCACTACGGCGCGGACATGTATCTCACCAAGCCGTTCAACCCGATGGAGCTCGTCACCTTCGTGAAGCGCATCGCGGCGGGCACCGATATCGACCCCAACGGCGCGGGCGGGCCCAAGCGCTTCGACCTCTAGGTGGCCGTTTGCCAGCCTGTTCCAGCCGAATTCCACCACGCCTACTGAGATCTCAGCCGACGGCGAGGGTTGAGTCATTGGCGTGCTTGACGCTTTTTCGAGATACGCCACGGATGGCGATCTGGGCAGCGACGGCGAGCGAGCCCTTGGACGGGGCGAGCGACCCAGAGAGAAAAACCGCAACCCTGCCACACGGCGGGGGCGCTGAGGCGGCAGCCGAAGCGGGGGTGGTGCTCCGCCGCAGGCGGAGGTTGTTACTCAGGCTCGCGACCGTTCACCCTCCCCTTGCCCCTCCCTCAAGGGAGGGAATGCTTTTTCTTGGCGTTCTGGCAGGGGGAGAGTTCTCAAATCGAGCACGAAAGCGCGGCAACCGTGCTTCCGACGCCAGCCTGCGGAGTGGATGCCGTGAAATTATCGAAGACAACGGGCTCAGAGGCATCAAGGGGGCAAAGGGGTGATGTTTTTCGCCCTGGTCGATCCCCCTCGCCTCTGGTACGAGCCCCTGATCGCTCCCATCGTGCTGAGCGCGGCGGCTTTGTTCATCTATGTCAAGGCCAAGGGGATCGAAAAGTTTGAGCTGGCGCCACGTTGGAAGCTGCTGTGGCTCGCGCCTGTCTTGGCAGGTCTTGTCTACGGCGCGGCGATGGCGTGGCGCATGACCGACCCCTTCTATAACGGAGTGCTGGAAGGCAACAAGCGGCGCATGGCCCACTATGCCTCCGCCGCTATCCCGGGCTTTGTGCTTGTCGGCGTGCTTGTTTTTGATGGCCTTACTCGGCGGGACCGGCGCGAACGTTACTAGAGCGGCGTTGTACACTCTAAGCGAGGCGAAAACCCGTGGCAACCATCAACAAGGAACTAAGCTCCATCCCGATCGGCCTGACCACCACCGAATCGCCCTTCATCGAGGAGGCCAAGCGCGCAGGGCAGCTTTACATCCAGCAGCCGTATCCGCTGTATTCGGACGAGAACCAGGACGCTTGGCGCAAGCTCTTTGCGCGCATGCGGCCCCGGTGGGAAAAGTACGCCAACCAGCACTTCATGGGCGGCATATCCCAGCTTTGCCTCGATCCAGAGCACATCCCCCACCTGGAGGACGTGAACAAGTTCCTTGAGCCCCTCACCCGGTTTAAGGCCAAGGCGGTGAGCGGTTACGTTCCCGCCTACATGTTCTTCGATTGCCTGCGCAACCGCGAATTTCCCACCACGATCACGATCCGCCGCTCGGACAAGCTCGATTACCTGCCCGAGCCGGACATCTTTCACGACATCGCCGGCCACGTGCCGATGCACACCGACCCCGCCTTTGCCGACACCCTCGTGCGCTTTGGCGAGTGCGCGCAGACCGCCGCCTCTCTCGTGGCCAGCATCAAGGACGAAGATGAGAAGATCCACCACCTAACCAGCATCATCAAGGCGATGGCGCGCTTCTTCTGGTTCACGATCGAGTTCGGGCTGATGAAGGAGAAGGAAGACCTGAAGGTGTATGGCAGCGGGTTGCTGTCGTCGTATGGCGAGATTGCCCACTGCGTCGAATCGCCGCTGGTGCAGCGCTACCCGATCCAGCTCGAGTGGGTGATCAACCAGTACTTCGAGATCGACCATTACCAGCCGCTGCTGTTCTGGGTGGATTCGTTCGACCACCTGTTCTCGCTCGTGGACGAGCTGGAGAAGTGGATGAAGGCGGGGAAGCTGGAGAACGTCTCGCCCGGCGAGCCCGCGATCAGCGAGGCCGACCTGAAGAGCTTCCTGGCCGCGTAGGTTGGGCGGCGCAATGAACACTGTCCACGAACAAATATCATATCTGTGCTAGAGTGGCCTCATGAGCCGTTTTGGTTTCCTAAATTCTCCACTGTGGCGGACCAAGGGGCTGGCGATGTTCGCGTGCCTGGTGATCGTCATTCCGCAGACTTTCGCGGGGGTCACCGCCATCAGCGGGATGTCGCTCGCCGGAATTAAGCAGGCTATCCAGATGGTGCGCGGCGTGCCGCAGTACAGCGATAGTCCCACCGCCGTATGGCTCGGGCCAAATCCTGGGCGTGACGCGGACGGGCGCGGGATGTGGACGCAGACCGAACTCGACGATCTAGCAAAGGCGGCCAGAAACAACGCCATCCAGTGGGGCACCGACGTGCTCTCGGCCTCGACCGAAGGCGGCGTGCTGCTGAGCAATGGCAACGGCGCGGGCGGAGGTGGCGCGCTGCCGTGGGAGCGCACCCTCGGCGACGTCAACTCCAACACCGGCAACAAGCTCACCCAGATTCCCCTTTTGGGATGGCCGGTGCGCGGGGGAGAGACCCTCGGCTTCACCCTTTCCCATTCGAGCAAGGCCGCGCTCACCACCCAGTTCGGCGTCAACTGGCGGCTGTCGATGGACCCCTACGTCAGTGCGGGCGACACCAACGTGATTCTCGTCAAAGGCGACGGTCTGTACAGCAATCCCAACCTCATACCGCCCACCGGCATCCACGACAGCCTCACCGCGAATGCCAACGGCAGCTATACCTACACCCCCAAGGACCAGAGCGTGTGGCAGTTCGATATAAACGGCTACGCGACCAGCTACACCGACCGCGCGGGCAATCGCACTACCGAGACCCGGGACTCGAGCGGCCGCATCACCACCCTCACCGATCCCACCACCCGCGCGCTAAGCTTCACCAACAACGGAAGCGGCCTCACCACCCGCATCACCGACACGAGCGGCCGCTATTGGCAGTTCGCCTACGATTCGTCCCTGAACCTCACCGGCATCACGATGCCCGCGCTTTCGGGCAGCAGCTACACCCGCAGCTTTGGCTACAATTCGCACCACGCCATCACCAGCCACACCGACCTTCGCGGGAATGTGTGGAGCTACGGCTACGACTCCACCGGCGTGGTGCTCACGAGCGAGACCGACCCGCTGAGCAACGTGAACAGCTACAGCTACACCACGACCACTGGCGTATTGACCCAGCCCGGCAGCCTGACGAGCACGGACAACTACTCTTCGGGGCAGATCGCGAGCCGCGTCGACCCGGCCGGGTTCTCGGATGCCACCACCTGGGATTCGAGCAAGAACATCACGAGCTACACGGATTTGCGCGGCAAGGTATGGGGCTATACCTACGATTCTAACGCCAACAAGCTGACCGAGACTAATCCGCTCTCCCAAGTCACGACTTGGACCTACAATTCGACCAACGATGTGCTCACGGTCAAAGACGCGCTCAATAACACAACCACCTTCACCTACAACTCGGTGGGAAGGCCGCTCACGGTGGTGAATCCACTTAGCAAACCAGGGTCACCAACACCTGGGACGGCTACGGCGAGCTGCTCACGACCAAGGACGCCCTGAACAACACCACGATGTTGGCCTACACCGCCAACGGCGACCTCCAAACCGCGACCGACCCGCTCGGCAACCAGGCGAGCCTCACCTACGATTCCCTTGGGCGAAAGCTCACCGCCACGAACCCCACCGGTAGCACCGAGAGCTTCGCCTACGACGAATGGTCGCGGCTCGTCACCCAGACCCATCCAGGCGGCTCGACCATCCAGACCGCCTACGACCGGGAAAACCACCCCACCTCGGTCACCGACGAACTATCCCACGCGACTACGCTCGCTTACGACGCGCGCGGCCTGCTCACGAGCCAAACCAACGCTCGCGGCGACGTGGAAAGCTACGCCTACGACGCGGATGGGCGGCGAACCAGCGTGAC
>JACOSL010000025.1 GCA_016179045.1 Fimbriimonas ginsengisoli
AGCTCACCTCCACCTCGACCAAGTCATACGCCTACGACGCGGCGGGGCGCACGACCGGAGTCACGAGCGGCGGGCAGACCACGACCGTGGCCTACGACTACGAGGACCGCATCACCTCGATAACCTATCCGAGCACGGCCACCAACACTTTCACCTACAACGGCCTCGACACCCGCGTGGGCAAGGTGGACTCGGCGGGGACGAAGACCTACAAGCGCGACGGCGCGGGCGTCACCGATCCCGTGCTCGCAGACGGCGCAGCCAACTACACGCCGGAGGTATCGGAGAGAAGGAGTGGCGCGAGTTCCTTCAGACACACCGACCGCATGGGCTCGATGTCGAGGCTGACGAACTCGTCGCAATCCACCACCGACACGCGCACGTACGATGCCTTCGGCCTCCTCGTGGGTACGACGGGCAGCACCGCCACGCCCTTTGGCTTTGTGGGGAATCAGGGCTACCAGTCCGATTCCGATTCGAGCCTGATGCTGCTGGGGCATCGGTATTACGATCCCAGCACAGGGCGCTTCCTCACTCGCGACCGTGCGACAGCTGGCCGAAACTGGTATTCCTATTGCGACAATAGCCCCGTGAAGCACCTTGACCAGACTGGCGCCGATAAGAAGCTCCTAATTAAGGGGGACATGAGCGGTTGGGCCTGGTTTTCAGGGGCATACTACTGCTGCTGCTCCTTTGATCAACGTGTCAACCAGCCTTCTTGGATGCTTGCCATGCTAAAGATAATCGCAACGGATGCCACACACGTTACAATTGCGGGCCACAGCACGACCGCAGGGACTTGCGTTGCAGCTGGCGAGTGCATAACGTGGAAAGAGTGGGCGTTTATCGCGAATGCGAGACCCCAAAAAATAAGACATTTGAGCCTTGATCAGTGTTTCGGCCTTTCGAACGCGTACGGCAACCAGCAATTATTGAACGTTGCGTGCGAAGTAACCGGATATCGGGGGGCTTGCCCCACGCCAGGGGGGCAGGAGACGCTCGGGGGCTGCCCCAGCGCCACCTGCAAGGACGGAAAGTGTTGCGGCTGCGTTGGCAACCAAAGCGGCGGGTCCCCTATAAACGACTTCCCTCCGACCACCGGTCCACCTTCTCCTCATCAGCTGCCTTAAGCGTATGTTTCTGCTTGTCCTTCGTCGACCCATCTGGATGATCATATGCCGGGCTTGGTAGCCGGACGCAGTGGAGGTTATCGTGTCACGGAGCCAACCCAAGAATGCGTGGAAGCGAATGCGAGTCCCTGTGCTCGTGGTGCTCGCGCTGATTGCTCTTAATCCAATCGAGTGCGCCCTGCTCTCAAAATGGGACGCCTCCACGGTCACGGGCGCGATGGCTGTATGGGCTCAGAAATATCGGTGCGCCTTCGGCAAATGGCCGCCAAGTTCGGAGGAGCTGCGTCGGCAGCTTCTTCCGGGCGGCCGCTACGCGATGGACGACACTCTTCGCGTCTATCGCGCGACGTGCGAGTTTATTCCGGTGCCCGGTGCTGACAAGATCATTATTCGCGTCCATTTCGGTGGATTACTGACAGACGACTCCGGACCGTTTGGACCCGGCAGTTGCGAAGATCTAGACCTCTTCATTCTAGACGGTGCATCGCTGGAAGACCGGAGGACCGAGCGTCAACTGCTTTTCGTGGCTAGGCAGCTGGCCGAGCGGTATCGGCAAAAGCTCGGTCGATGGGCGACGACGTCAAAGGAACTGCTTGACGCTTTCACCAATGAGGAGAAGGTTGTGCACTACGCTGAGTCCACGATTTCAACTCAGATCACTCCGCTCAACTTCATCATTCTTGAGCATAACGTGGAGCCTTCCGCCGCGCAGTTTCCGGAGAGGTGCGAATATAGTGTGCGCCTCAAGAGCGGCGACAAGGCGCTCGAATGCGTTTTTCGTGGAGAATCGCAGTCGCAATCACAAGCGAAAAGAGGGTGAAGAGCGTGACCCACAGGATTTTGTGGCCATGGCGGCGCAGCACCCATACCCCCGGGAGGCGGGAAGGGGATTCGAACCCCTGACCCCTAGCAGTGGGCCTCTACCCAGCGAAAGCAGCCCTCGCCGACCGAACCCGCGTAGAAGTTCGGTGGGCTCGCACAAAACCCAGCCGCCCCGCATGCGTCTAACCTATAAGCATCACCATTGAGGCACCCATGAATATGCGCACCTTTCTTCTCGCCGCATCGGTCGGCGTTCTTTCCGGATCGGCTTTGGCCAGCCCCGGCCGAATCGATTTGCGGCGGGGCGCGGTCATCCCCGTCGTCCTTCAGCAAGACCTCACGATCAACGGCAGCCGCGAGGGCGATCGGTTCACCGCCATCGTGCGCGAAGACCGGGACTTGCCAAGGGGAACCCGGTTCGAGGGCCGAATCCTGACGATCCAGCCGAGCGAATCGGGGCGCAAGGGCCACATGGATCTCGAATTCACCCGCGTCGTGCTCCCCGACGGAAGCTCCACGCGAATCCGTGCATATCCGATCCCGCTCGACGACCGATACACTGTTCGGCGGCCCGACGGCCGCTTCGAAGCCAAAAACACGGTCGTGCGCAAAGAAAACGCCGTGCTCGCGGGAGCGGTAGGCGGGCTCGTGATCGGCTCGATCTTCCGCAGGCCGTTTGAAGGCACTTTCATCGGAATCGCGGCCGGGATTCTCGCCGCCGAATCCAACTCGCGCGACGGAGGCGGGGTGGTTCTCAAGCGGGGGGACACGATCGGCGCGTGGTTCCAGGATGGGGTCTCGATTTCTTCCCGAACCGATTACGGCGATCGGGGGCGTGGCGACCGCGAGCCCTGCCGAATCACCTACCAAGATCGAGAATTGACGTTTTCGCGCGACAGCGAGCCCTACAGATCGGGCGAAACGGTCATGGTGCCGGTGCATCGAACCGCCGAGCAACTTGGATTGGAAGTGGAGACGGCGAGAAGCGACCGGGCGCTGTTTATCCAATCTGATGATTGCCTGTTGCGAATTGAACCAGGCTCAGCCGAATACCGTCTAAATGGACGGAGAAGCACGCTGCCGTGCCCGACCGAGCGTCGCCGAGGCGTTCTGTACGCCCCGATCGAGGCGTTCGCGATGATGAGGAGCGGCACGCTTGCGGTCAATGGCACGATTGTCGAGGACGCGTCGTAAATAAGGTTAACAGAGCCAAAAAAAGACTTCTTTCCTCCCTCCCCCAAAGCCCCGTCTCTTAGCCCTCAAGAGCGGGGCTCCTTTTTTTGGTCTGTCTGGCAGCCCTAGAGCTTCAAGAACCACTCGTGCAGCCGAGTGTCGTCGGTCAGTTCCGGGTGGAAGCTGGTGCCGACGAGCGAGCCCTGGCGAACGGCGACGATTTTGCCCTCTAGCTTAGCCAGTGCCTTGACTCCCGGCCCCATTTGGCTCACCACGGGCGAGCGGATGAATACCCCGGTGAGGCGCTGATCGAAGCCCTCGACCGAAACTGGCGCCTCAAAGCTGTGAACCTGCGCCCCGAAGGCGTTGCGTTCAACCGTCACGTCGAGCAGGCCCAGGCGGTATTGGTTCGGGCGGCCCGCGACCTCGCGTGCCATCAGTATCATCCCCATGCAAGTTCCCCAGACGGGCATGCCTGCCTCCGCGCGTTCCACGATAGCGTGACCGAGCCCATAGCGCTCAAGCAAGAGCCCGACGGTTGTGCTCTCGCCTCCGGGCAAAATAAGCCTGTCCACCTTGTTGAGGTGCTCGACGAGGCGTACCTCGACGACGTCTTTTGCGGCTAGGCCCGCTCTGCGCAAGGCGAGCATGTGCTTCTCAAAGTCGCCCTGTACGCCGAGGACGCCGACCCGAAGCATGGCCCAAGTTACCTTGAGGGGGTGTAGACTCGGGCGGTGATCGAGGTCATTGGGGTGCCGTTCGACCTATGCGGGCGTCGCTCGGGCGCGCGGCTGGGCCCGTCCGCTATTCGCTTTGCCGGGCTCGTGCCGGGGCTCGAGGGACTTGGCCTAAGAGTCAAAGATTCTGGCGACCTGCACGTTCCCGATCAACCGCCGGCTCCGGGAGCGATCCGAAACCTGGAGCCGCTTCTGGAACTCACCCGGAGTCTGCGTGCCCACGTTAGCGGCACTCTCGCCGCGGGTCGCATGCCGCTGATCCTCGGCGGAGACCATGCTAGTGGGCTCGGCGCGGTGGCAGCGGCCCTCGAGCGCTATGGCGAAGATCTCGCCCTGCTGTGGATCGACGCCCACTCGGACCTCAACACGCCGGACACCTCACCAAGTGGGAACCTGCATGGAATGCCCCTTGCCGCTCTCCTAGGGATTCCTTCCAAAGCCGAGGCTTCAATGAACGAAGGTTGGGCGAGACTCCTGGAGGCGGTGGGGCCCAAGCGGCTTCATTCCGGGCGCGTGGCCTGGCTGGGCCTCCGAGATGTGGATTCCGGAGAACGCCCGCGCGTGCGGAAGATGAAGGACGCCCTGCCGATCACGATGCACGACATCGACCGCAATGGACTCGTGCACGAACTGGAGCGGCTGCACGAATGGCTGTGCCGCTCCGGAGCGGAGCGGCTTTGGATCTCTTTCGACGTGGATGCACTCGATCCGATCCTCGCCCCCGGCACCGGCACCGCGGTTCGAGGCGGACTCAGCTTCCGCGAGGCTCATTTGGTGGCCGAACTTCTGTTCGAGCTCATGAGGCATTCGGACTGCTGCTACAAGCTCACGGGCGTCGACCTCATGGAAGCCAATCCTCTTTGCGACACGAACAACGAGACCGCCAAAGTGGCGGCCGAATGGCTCGGCTCGCTCCTCGGGAAGACTATCCTTGGCCCACGGTAGACTCGATTCCATGGCTCTGGGCACCGGCCGGCGCGTGCTCCTCGAAGAAGCCGAGAGCCTTCGCCGGCTGGCCGACGGCCTAGGCGAGGCATTCGAGAAGGCGGCGGAATGGCTACTTCGCTGCGAGGGCCGCGTGGTGTGCTGCGGGGTAGGAAAGTCGGGCCACGTAGCGCGCAAGGCGGCAGGCACGTTCGCGAGCACGGGCACACCGAGCCTATTCCTGCATGCCGCCGAGGCGATGCACGGCGATCTGGGCATGATCCGGCCCGAGGACGTGCTGCTTCTGTACACCCACAGCGGCGAGAGCGACGAAATCGTGCGCCTATTTCCCTCGGTGCGAGCGATCGGTGCGAGGACGGTGCTCATGACCGGCCGACCCGACAGCTCGGCTGGGCGGCTGGCCGACCTCGTGCTGGATACGTGCGTCGAGCGCGAGGCTTGCCCCCACGATCTCGCCCCAACCACGAGCACGACCGCGATGATGGCCTTGGGCGACGCGCTTGCGATCGCGGTGATGGACGCGCGCGGCTTCACGCGCGAGGATTTCGCCCGGTTTCATCCTAGCGGCACCCTAGGCAGACGGCTGCTGCTGCACGTCTCGGACGTCATGAAGCCGCTTGGCGAGATCCCTGCGGTCGGGCCCTCGACGCCCGTTCTCGACGTGATGCGCGGCATCACGAAGGCGGGGGTGGGCGCGGCGTGCGTGGTGGAGGGGACTCGGCTGGTGGGGATCATCAGCGACGGGGACCTGCGCCGCCACTTCCTGTCCGGCTCGGGCGGCCTGGAGGCGACCGCCGAGAGCATGATGACCCACAACCCGGCCGCCATACCGCTCGACCTGCTCGCCGCCGAGGCGCTCGAGGTGTTTCAGAACCTGCCCAAGAAGGTGGGCGAGATGCCGGTGGTGCAGGGCGGCGAGCTGAAAGGCCTGCTCGCGCTTAAGGATTTGCTGCGGGCCGGGATCGTCTAGAGCTTTCCCAACCGACCGCCCCGTCGACGAGGTACGGTTACGGCTCTTAATATGAGCTGTGCGGTGGCCTTTGCGTCGCCCAACGCTTGCTCTGCGTATCCCTCCGTCAACGCCAAGGATGGCGTTGCGAAGATAGCAGGCGACCGAGCGCCTGGAGGGCGTGAGCGAGCCAAAGAAAAACATCCCCTCCCTCGAGGGAGGGGTAGGGGAGGGTGACTTGGCAAGGGACGGCGAGCGTTGACTGGAATGCATGCCGTCTGCCCACGCCGTCCCCGATGGCTGTCGCGGTACTCCTCTGCCTTGCGGCGGAGCACCACCCCCCGCTTCGGGCTTCGCCTCAGCGACCCCCGCCGCGTGGCAGGGGTGAATCCATTTTTACCTTGGGTCGCTCACCCCATCCGGGGGTTCGCTCGCCATTTCTGTTGGGAACGCCATCCGTGGGCGTCCCCAGTTGCGGGCGGCTTATAGCAGGGCGAACACGACATACGCGACTGGCCCTGGAAGATCGCCAGGGCCAGTGCAGAAATCGTTATCGACCGCATGATTGGCGGGGGCGGGGCGCCCCCCGGTTCGGGCTTCGCAGACGTTACCTAGAGAAGGGCGGCTGTATCCAAAAACAGTAGGATGCCGAGGAAATACGAGACTGCGCGCCCAGTTAGTACGGTGTTGCTCGGTATGCCAAACAGAGTCGCCGGGGTGGTGAGCGAGGAATCTTGCAATATTGCAAAACCCGCAATGAGCACAGGCTTCAGCCTGTATTCCACTCAGTTGTCGTAATCAAGGGTGGAGAGCCCACCGATGACCCGTCTCCGCTAGCTTCCTTCGACTGCTATTCCGCTGCCGCGTCAACCGCGGGCTCTTCGGCGGGCGCGACTGCTACCGGCTCAACAGGCGCTTCTTCGCGGGGCGCTTCTTCGCGTGGCGCTTGCTCGCGCGGGGCGTAATCGCGGTCGCGCGGGCCGCGATCGCGCCTAGGTCCGTGGTCGCGCCGGTCGCTAAGCTCGATAACCACGAACGGCAGCAAGGCCATTTCACGCGCGCGGTGGATGGCGCGGGTGATCATGCGCTGCTGGCCAGCCGTGTTGCCGGTCTGGCGGCTGGCGAGGATCTTGCCCCGATCATTCAGGAAGCGGCGCAGAGTGGCCACGTCCTTGTAATCGACATAGTCGATCTTCTGGATGGTGAGGAAGCTCACCTTGCGGCGGCGCCTGCCCTTGAATCGTGGTTCGGAGGGAGGCGCGTCTTTGTCGCCTCGGGGCGCATAGCCCGAGTCTCCCCTGGGTCTGGTTACTTCTTCGCTCATGTTCGATTTCCCGAAGTGAAGGCCGCTCGGCGGGGCCGACGGCCAGACTGAGATTGTAGCACATGAACCTGGCCAGGCTCCAAAGAGAAAAGGGCCGGTTGGCGAAACCGGCCCATGGGCTGGAGGGTGTCTTTCGAGAGGACCCCTTGGGGAGGAGAGCCCTCTTCTGCGAGTCGGTTGGGATCGAATCTCGCGCCGGGTCGCTGCCCGACACTCAGGCTCTTTCCAGGCGATGGCAGGGCTCGCCCTACCTCTTCTACCGGGGTCGGGCGGCTGGCTTGAAAAACGGGTGCTATTGCGCGCGCAAGCCTGCTGGCAGCACTCTTGACGGCTGGAACTTGTATGGGGCCGATCATTCCGGCTTGGGTGCCATGGGCTTTGGTCCGTGCGAATCCGAACCCCGCCCCTGTTCCCTTCGCGAACACGCCCTCCCCGGGCTCAACGGAAGCATTCGGAAGCCGCCGCCGGTTTCTTTCCCGCGCGGCGCAGGGACAAGGCGGTCGAAGGCTTGCCGAAAGCGGATGGAGGTGCTGTCGCCTCAACGCCAAGGCGAGCGGGGGCCTCCCCCCAGGCTCCTTTCGACGCCATCGCCAGCCTCGGACTTGCTGAGGTCGGGTGGTAGACGGAGCTACCGCGAACTCGCGCTGATACCCGCGATCATTCGCTCCGTGCTCGTGCCGTAGTGAGGGCTGAGCGCGAACCTCGCCAGCCCGAACACGATGAATGCCCCCACGACCCATCCCGAAATGCGGCTGATGCGGGGGCTGCCCATATCCACTCGCCTGCCCTGCGCAAACCCAATAAGCGCGGCCATCGCGGCAAATGTGAACACGGCGTAGAACACCGGCCCGAATGGATTCGCGTGAACCGCCAACCCCCAATCGCCATGCAGGAGGGCGCACCAGCTAGTGGTCATGCCGCAGCCAGGGCACGGGCGATCGAAGAGCAGCACCGAAGGGCAGGGCGGCAAGCCAAGCAGCTGGTGGGTGCCGTGCCCGGCATGGCTGGGCTGGAGGACGATGCCCACGGACGTGGCGAACAGCCACGCGCCGAAGAAACCAAGCTGGCTCCAAGGCCGATCCTGCACCAGGCTAGCGCGCGCCATTCATCGCCTCTGCCGGAATGACGCACTCCGGCTGCAGAAGGTTGCCCTGGACCCTGGCCACGCCGAATGCCTCGCCATCGGGGCCGAGCAAGGCCACGTGGTCGTCCTCGAACGCCTCGGGAGAAGCCACCGCCCTGCCCTCCCGTACGTCTGTCACTTGGCTCTCGGTGAGCTGGGCGAGGGGCATGGGCTCCAACGCGCTGGCCAGGCGTATGACGTGCTCTTTCGACAGCGCTTCGACCGAGCAGGCGTCACCAAGGGTGAACCGCCCAACCCGAACTCGGCTCAGGCGCGCCAGATGCGCACCGCACCCCACGGCCCGACCGAGATCGTGGGCGAGCGTCCGCACGTAGGTGCCGCCCGAACACTCCACCCGTACCTCCACATCGGGTGGATCGACGCTCACGATCTCCAGCAGCCCAATGTGGACCGTGCGCTCGGCGCGCTCCAGTTCCTTGCCTTCCCGGGCGTATTTATAGAGCGGCTTGCCCTCGACCTTGACCGCGCTGAACATCGGCGGAACCTGCTTGATGAGCCCGCGAAAGGCGGGCAGGGCCCGCTCGACCGCGCCCGGGAGATCGTCGGGCGCTGGGTGCTGCGCCACCACCGCGCCCTCGCCGTCGAAGGTCTCCGTCTCGACCCCAAATCGGATAGTGCCCACATACTCCTTGGGCTCGAGGGGCAGATATTGCAAGAACCGGGTGGCGGGCCCAACTGCGACCACCAGCAAGCCGGTAGCTTGCGGGTCCAGCGTGCCCGCGTGGCCCACCCGGCGCGTGGATAGCCGCCGCCGGACCTCATCGACGACGTCGTGGGAGCTGACGCCGCCCGGCTTGGCGATCAAGAGGATTCCAAGCAAATCTTCAGCCTTGCGACCACGCGTTCGGCGGCCTGGTGGATCGGCTCTTCGAAGGTGCAGCCCGCCGCGTTCGCGTGGCCGCCGCCCCCGAACTCGCGCGCCACCTCGGCCACATCGAAGGCGTGCCGCGACCTAAGACTCGTCCGAACCTTGCCGGGGCGGGACTCTCGAAACAAGGCCGCAATCTGAACGGTCTCGATCGAGAGCAAATCGTTGGCAAGGCCCTCGGTGTCCGCATCGGTTGCGCCGGTCTTTACAAAGTCGTCGTGACCCAGTTCGCACCAGCACAGCCGGTCGTGCGAGGTGAACCGCATCCGTTCGTAGAGGATGCCCATGAGGCGCGCGGCGGCGATCGGCGTGCTCTGATAGATCTGCTCGCTCACGAGGTTGATGTCGCCCCCCCGCTCGAGCAGCACCGCCGAAAGGCTGAGCGATTCGGGGGTGGTATTGCGAAAGCGGAAGCTGCCCGTGTCGGTCACGATGCCGGTCAGAAGGCAAGTGGCCATGTCGGCGGTGATGTCGGCGTCGCAGGCGAGCAGCAGCCGGGTGAGGATGAGCGAGGTCGCGGGTGCGGACGGGTCCACGATGCGCAAGTCGCCGGGCGAACGGTGAGGCAAGTGGTGATCCAACAAGATCAGTTGGGGGCACTTCTCGAAGTACGGCGCCGTCGATCCGAGCCGGTCGAGCGAATCGAGATCGACCACGATCGCCAGATCGTGGGAGGCGCGCTTGGGCGTTTGGCGGATTTGGTGCGCGCCGGGGAGAAACTGGAGGTTGGCGGGCGCCTTGTGGTGGCAGAGCACCTCGTTCGCGATGCCGAGGCCGTCGAGGTAATGCCCCACCGCGAGGGCGCTGCCGAGGGCGTCGCCGTCCGGATTTAGGTGCGAACCGACGAGCACGGAAGAGGCCTTGCCGACCTCCTCCTGAAATCTGCGCGCCAAAGCGTTGGTTTCTTTTGAATCCAAGGCAATCTCCACGTCCGCCCCGGCGGCACGACACAGTGTACCGACCTGGATTCATTTGAACCAGATTGCCGTGCGATGGCTTCGCGGTGGCTTTGCTATGGCTCTGCTTGGCGTCCGGATAAGCTCTCCCAATTACGGACTTTGGGGATAAGGCAACGTTGCGTCCTTTTCAATCCGGAAGAAGGCCGACGCGCTCGGCCAGGGCCGAGGTAAAGAGGCCGTGAGGGTCGAGTTCAGCCCTGAAGTCCCGAAATCGCTTTAGCGTTGCTTCGCCCAGATAGGCGCACACGTCTTGGGGGCGAAGGGTCGAATCCTTGGCAAAGTAGAACCGGCCGCCCGCTTCGATGACGAGGTCGTTCATGCGCCAGCAAAGCTCGCGCAGGCGTGGCCAAGCCTGGGGCGTAACCTTGAAGTCTAGGGCGAGCGAGTATCCATCTACAGCGTGGGTGAACAGAAAGTCGTCCGGCCGATGGCGCTTGATGACGCCAAGGAAGGAGACGAGTCCGGCCTTTTGCTGCATCTCGATTTGAGCTCGGAAGACCCGGCGAGCCTCGGCTAGAGGCACGAAGCTCTGATATTGAATGAACCCGCCAGGAAGGTAGGCCCGACGCCAATCGGGCACGTAATCGAGGAGGAAGGAGAAGGCGACCAGGCCCTGCGTGAACGGTCTTCGATCGCCATGGAGGCGCGAGGCCGCATACTTGGCCCAGTTGACCCGGCTCATCCACAGCGGACGGTTTAGCGCCCGCAAAGCGCGCCAGACCTGGGACTTAGGGAGGACACCGAGAACCTTGCTCGGCAAGTCCTGACTCTCGGGTCGTAAGGATGCGGCGTTCGGTTGCGACTCGTGGCTTGCGGCATGGAACAGGCCTCGGCCGAGCCGCGCGCCCCTTGCAAAGCAATCGACCCAGCTCACCCGGTAGTCGACGCCCTCGAATTCGTCGAAGGTGGCGAGCTGCGCGTCTAGGTTCCCGACCGAGACCGGAGTCACTTGCAGGTTGCCGCTCGTGACCCGGTGCATCTGCAGCTTCACGCGCGTGATGACGCCCAGGAGCCCCGCCCCCGAAATCACCGCCCGAAAGGCCTCGTCGTCTGGAGTTAGGCGATGCGACCTACCCGCACCGTCAAGTACCTCGAGGTCCAGCACATGCTGGCCGAGCGTGCCTGCCTTGGAGTTGTTCTTGCCGTGGATGTTCATCGCGAGGGCGCCCGCCAGCGTCGGCATCATCGTGCCGCTTACCACCGGGGGCCACCAGCCGTCCGGAAGGGCGGTACGCCAAAGGCTTTCGATGCTGACGCCCGCCTCCGCGTCGATCACTCCCGTGGCGGGATCCCAGGCGAGGATCCGGTTCATCGCCGAACAGTCGAGCGCCAGCGCCTCGGGGGCGATGCTCGCATCGCCGTAGCTGCACCCGGCCCCGCGGAGCACCACCTTGCGCCCGGTCTGGCACGCGAGATCGAGCACGCCGCGCACTTCGTCGACCGTCGTCGGACGAACCACGTAGGCATCGGCGGCGCAAGCCAGGCCAAAGCCTTGGAGACGGGCGATGCGCTCCGGCTCGAGCCGAGCACCGCTCATAGCTTCAGCCGGCGGAAGATCGGCGAGGGCACATTCCGAAGAATCGTAAAGACCACCCAGTGCACCGGGCTCAGGTAGCGCTCGCCGGTTCGGCCCGCTTTGGCGAGGATGCGGCGCGCCGTGGCCTCGGCGGTCGGCACCGCCTTGAGCCCGAGGCTTGCGGTCATCTCGGTTTGGGTTGGGCCGGGCTTCACCGTCACGACCTTAACGCCGTAGCGGCTCAGCCGGTTCCTCAGGGCCTCGAGGTAGGTGGCGAGGGCCGCCTTGGTCGCGTTGTAGACGGGCTGGCCGCGTCTGCCTCGGTCGCCCGCGACGCTGCCAACGCCCACGATCGTGCCCTGGCGCGTGTTCTGAAAGCGGATGGCAGCCTGGTTGAGCCAGGCGACCGCGCCGAGAAAGTTCGCCTCGACCATCTGGCGGTCTTTCTCGAAGTCGAACTCGTCGGGGCCGACGGCCGGCATCACGCCCGCCGCGTAGACGACCAGATCGAGCCCACCCAGCTGCTTTGTAGCTTCCTGAAACACGGCTGGGGCCTCGTTGCAGCGGGTCACATCGTGTTGGAAGGCGACGACCAGCCCCGGAAACTCGGCGGCCAAAGCCTGAAGGCGGTCGAGACGTCGGGCTACCGCCGCCACCTTGCAGCCCCGAGCGGCCAACTGGCGGACGATCTCCGCTCCGATCCCGCTCGAAGCGCCCACCACGATCGCCCTCTCAAACCGGACCATCAGCGCGGCGCCTCGAGCATCGGGATGTGCAGGCCCTTGATCGCGAGCACCGCCGCGATCACGAAGCCGACGATCGACCAGAGAATATGAGGATCGCGGAAGAGCAAGGTCTCGGGCTCGCCGCCCTCGTCATGGCGAAACACGGCGTAGACGTAGCGGCTCACCGCATAGAACACGAACAGCGAGGTCAGAACGAGGCCCGGGAAACGATGGCCGGTCGGGCTTTCGATCACGTAGATCGCATAGGTCATCGCCGCGCCTACCGAGGCCATGACGACCAGCTCATCCAGAACCTTCAGGCTGTAGCCGTCGAGGCTCTCGCGGCTGCGGCCGCGCTCCTCGCCCTGGAGGATGAACTCGTGGCGGCGCTTGCCGAAGCCGAGCATGAGGGCGAGGGCGCCCGTACACATGAGCAGCCAGCTCGAGATCGCCACCCCGACCGCCGCCGCGCCAAGAACCGCCCTCAGGATGAACCCGAAAGCGATCGCGAACACGTCGAGCACGGGCACGCGCTTCATGCCCGAGTTGTAGGCGGCCTGGAACACCAAATAGGCCAGAAGGAGGCCAAGCGCTGCGCGGTTGATGGTCGCGCCGAGAGCCAAGCCCGAGGCCAGGAGGATGACCCCCATCGCCCACGCCGCGCCCACCGGCACCTGACCGGAAGCGATCGGGCGAAGCCGCCGGCGGGGATGCTCCCGGTCGCGCTCGCGATCGAGAATGTCGTTGATCACGTAAGTGCCCGAGCTAAGCAAACACATCGCGGCGAATGCGACGAGGGTCGAGCGCACCACGGCGGGGTTCGAGAAATTCGCGGTGAAGAGCAGTGCCGCGAAAACGAGCAAATTCTTCGACCACTGCTTCGGCCGCGCGGCCCTAACGTACGCTAGCACGCCCATCCGACTTGGATTATGGCGTTTGGACTCGTCGCGCTTTCTGCCGACTTGTCGCTTCGTCACTCGTCACTCGTCGCTCGCCTCACTCGTCACTTGTCACTTGTCACTTGTCACTCGTAAGCGTTCACAATCAAAGCCGGTGGCAGCAAAGCGAGTGGCGATCGTGATGGCGGGGGGCAGCGGCGAGCGGTTCTGGCCCCTGTCTCAGCCGGATCGTCCCAAACAGCTCTTGAAGCTCGCCCACCCTGGGATGACTCTGCTCGAGGAGGCGGCTGCCCGCGTTGCCCCTCTGGTCGGCGCCGAGAACGTGTTCGTGGCCACGACGCGCGCCCTCGCCGAGCCGATCGCGACCTCGGGCACTATTCCGGCCGCGAATGTGATCGCCGAACCAACGAGGCGCAACACGCTCGGATGCCTCATCTGGGCATCGGCGACGCTGGCCGCGCGGTTCGACTCTGAAGACCTTTCCCTGGCGGTCGTGACCGCCGACCACAGCATCGGCGACGAGGAAGCCTTTCGCGCCACCGTCGGCGAGGCTATGGGGCTCGCCGAGGAGACGGGGGCGCTCGTCACCATCGGCATCCGCCCCACTCGGGCCGAGACCGGCTACGGCTACCTCGAAATCGGCGAGCCCATGTCTCCCGGGCGTGCCGCGCGCCAGGCAAGGGCCTTTCGCGAAAAGCCGAGCCCGGCAGATGCCGCGCGCTACGTTGCCGGAGGGAGGCATCTCTGGAACAGTGGGATGTTCTTCTGGACGCTGGCGAGCTTTCAGCGCGAACTTTCGGCCGCCCAGCCAGAGTCGTTCGCCGTCCTGGGCGCGATTCGGGGCGCACTGACTCGCGGCGACGAGAACGGTGCAGAGCGGCTGTTTGGCCAGTTACCCACGATCTCGGTCGACAAGGGGCTCATGGAGTTGGCCCGGCATGTGGCGGTGGTGCCCGCCGAATTCGTATGGGACGACGTGGGCGCGTGGGACGCCCTCCAACGGTGCCTGCCCACCGACGCCGAAGGCAACGTGGTGCAGGGCGCGGTCGTTCAGATTGACGCCAAAGGCTGCGTGCTCATCAACGAGGGGCTCGGCGCGCCGGTGGGAGTGGTCGGCATCGAGAATCTCGTGGTGGTCGCCTCGCGTCACGGTGTGCTCGTGTGCCCAAAGGATCAGGCGCAGCGGGTGCGGGAGATCGTCGCTCGCCTCGAGCGAGAGCGGGCGTAGCCTCTACTCTGCCACCGCGCGGGCGGGGAGATGGCCCCAACGGGCGCGAATCCAGCGCCGCCCTGGAACCTCCACAAGCAAGTAGACCGCAATCGAGACGAGCACGACGGCAAGGACATCCACGATCAGCCCCGCACCGTACTCGAGCGGACCTAAGCCCGGCCTCCACACGCGAACGAGCAGCGAATGGACCGGCACGTGAAACAGATACACCGAGTAGCTCGCCTCGCCAAGCAGCACCATCCAGCGGGCGGAAAGCAAGCGGATCATCGGCCCATCCGCGCTCGCCGCGCAGAAGACGAGCCCGGCGAACGGCACGAGCAAAGCGCCCGAGCCCATGAGCGAGCCGGGAATGGAGCGACTAAACGCCAGCCCGACCAACACGAGCGCGCCCCAACCGTACAGCCCTAACTGCGCGCGGCGCGCACTCAGCGGACTTTCCAAGAAGTGCCGCCCAAGCAAGACGCCGACTAAGAACTCGGGCAGGCGGGCAAGGGGCAGCCGCGCGAACAGGCGGTCGATCTCTTCGGGGCGAAGCCCCCCGATCCCTCGGGCATCCATCCAAGCCCGCAACGCGCAAACGGCGAACACGAGAAACGCGGCCCCAAGCAGCGCGGGCAGGAGCCCGCGCCGAGGCAGCCGCGCCACCCCAACGACGATCAGCGGGAACAAAGCGTAAAACAGCGCCTCGACCGAAAGCGACCACGTCGGGTCGTTCCACCCCCGCGCGGTCGATGGCAGCCACGCATGGAGCATCGTGAACTTGGTGGCGACCAATAGAGCCCCGAAGCCCACCCCCGAAGTCGTGACCACCGCCGCCACAAACCCGATCCCCGGCAGCAGCGATACGAAATACGCCGGGTAGAGCCGGGCAAAGCGCGCCAGCCAAAAGCCCCGAGGCGAAAACGAGCCTCGTTCCACCTGGGGCAGATAGGTGTAGGCGAGGATGAATCCGGAGAGCACGAAGAAAAAGCTGACCGCCACGAAGCCCACGTCGACCGCGTTGAACACGGCCCCGGTCAGGCCGGCACGGGTCGATTGCTGGCGGGCGGCAAGCCAGGCGTGGTGGTGGAGCACCACGTGGAGGGCCGCGAAGAATCGGAGCGAGGTGAGGGCGGGAAGATGCCGGCCCCCAACGCGCACGCTCATAGCCCTAGAAATAACCGCCGCTGCTTTCGCTGGCGGCCGCCAGATATTCGGAGGCGAACGCCTTCAGGTCGTCGACCGTCGCCCCCTCGTAGTTGGGAATGATGCGGTAGAACACGCCGTCCACGTTCTTGCCCCCGGTGAGGCGCTCCTTGAACATCGCAAGTTTCAGTTGGATCACGTTGGCGCAAAAGCCCTGCGGGCCGCGATAGAAGTACATCGCCAGACTGTCTCGGGGGCCGGTCATGCGCACGACGGTGAAGGGGATCGTGCCGCGCGTGGGGGTTTGCATAGAGTCCAGCCGTTCCTCATCCAGCGACCAGCCTTGGGCGGTGAAGCACACCCTCGGGTCGTGGAAGCTGCCCCGGTTCTGGCTCGCGACGAGCACGACGTCGAACGACTTCGCCCCGCTCTCGTACACCCGGGCGACGATGCCGTAAGGCTTGAGGATGCGGTAGGTCTTGTAGTCCATCTTGTAGCTGCATCCGGGGGTGCCGAGGCCGGGCACGAAGCGGTAATCGCCGACCGCGCCAGGCGCCTTTGCCTCCAGCGCAGGCTCGGTCTGGCGCTCATAGGCGGCAGCGGGCGAGAGATGAATCCAAAGGCCGACCGCGAGCATCGCAGCACCAAAGCCCACCAGGCGCGCCCTCAGCCCTTCCATCCCAGCCTCCTCGCGACCCAAAACAGGATGAAGAAGCATACGAGCAGCGTGATGTAGCCGCTGTAATCGTGAAAGCTCAGCCCCGCATCCTGGCCGTAGGCGTTGCCCACCATCCCGATCAGGGCGATGCGCAAGCCGTTGATGAAGAGGCACAAAGGCACGATGAACGCGATCATCGCGAGCCTGCCCCACCATCGCAAGTCGGCGATCATCAGAAAGAACAGGGTGAAGGCGGTGAGCGCAAGCATCAGCTTGAGGCCGCTGCACGGCACCTCGACGTTGAGGGTGAACCGGTCGAGATAGATCTCGGTCGGCGAGCTCATGATCGGGCTGAAGCCGGATAGGTTGAGCACGTGGTACGCAACCTTCGTGGAGGCGAGCTGCAGCGGATTCGTGTACACGTCGATCGCTCCCGACCAAAGGGGCAGCATGAACACGAGGAATAGGGCGGGCGCGAGCAGCGCCGCCATCCAGCGCGCGCCGGCGATGAACCAAATCGCGAGCACCAGCGCGGCCAGGAAGCAGACGGAAACCTACTGGGGAATGTCGGACAGGATCGCCGCGCGCGTGATGAGCACCAGGGGGATAAGGAGGATCAAGGCGGCCCAGCCGGAGCGCGCGGGCAATTCTCGCAGGCGCGGCCAGCGCTGCCAGACCACGTAGCCCGCCAGGATCGGGATGAGGAAGCCGTGCGAGTAATACTCGTCGGTCATCCACAGCGCGGGCAGGCCCCGCACGAGGTTGAAGAACATCGCCCCGAGGCCGATGAGAGCGGCGAGCACGGGCACGAATAGGGGCGACGCTGCCATCCGACGCCAGTCGGGCGAGGCAACGGGTTGCGGGGGGAGCGCGATTGATTCCATTCGCCCTTCCGGGTCTCTCCTTCTTGACGTCACAGCGTTGCAAGTTGGATGCCAGGGCGAGGTGGAGCTTTGCAATAGCTCTGCATTGCGTTGCACGGCTTTGCGTTGCCGCTCCCCCCTTGATGGGAGGAGTTTGGGGAGGGTGATTGGTTACCGGCTCTGGAACCGTCTCACGTTTCTTGGCGTTGCTGGCGTCGATTCCCCGGACGCCATGGACGGCGTCCGAAACAACTCGGCGAGCGAGTCCCGATGAAATCGGGACGAGCGAGCCAAAGAAAACAACTCCCCTCCCTTTGAAGAGAGGGGTCGGGGGTGGGTCGAGGAAGAGTCGAGCCGCTGGACAGTGTGAGGATGCTTGCTTGCCTTCCCAAGCTGGACCCGCCAGACAGAGCAACGTAGCACCACGCACGGCCACAATAGCTTAATGCCCGCCTCTTCCCCCCACGGCGCCGAACTCACCGTGCTGGTGCCCGCTCTGAACGAGGAGGCGACGATCCGGCAGGTGATCGAGCGCGTGCTCGCCGTCCCCCTGCGCATCGAGCTCATCGTGATCGACGACGGCAGCACCGACAAGACCCCCGCCATCCTGCGCGAATTCGAGGGCCGCATCTTCGTGTTGCGCAACGAGACGCCCCAGGGCAAGGGGGCCGCGATCCGCAAGGGTCTCGAGCACGCCACCGGCCGCGCCGTGATCATCCAGGACGCCGACCTCGAATACCTGCCCGAAGAGATTCCGCAGGTGGCGGGGCCGATCCTCGCGGGGGCGGAGATGGTGGTCTACGGCACGCGGTTTTCCAAGGGCATGCCCGCCGGCATGGCCCTGCCGAACAAGATCGTGAACGTGCTGCTCGCCTGGGCGGTGCGGCTGCTCTACGGGCGTCGACTGACCGACGAGGCCACCTGCTACAAGGCGTTCGAGACGGAGCTGCTGCGCCGGATGGAACTTCGTTGCCGCCGCTTCGAGTTTTGCCCCGAGGCGACCGCCAAGGCGATCCGCCTCCACAGGCGGATCGCCGAGGTGCCGATCTCGTACACGCCCCGAACGACCATCGAGGGCAAGAAGATCCGCTGGACCGACGCGCCGCAAGCCTTCTGGACCCTGCTGCGGTATCGATTGTGGCAGCCTCGGAGTTGATAGATGCTTGGTTCTCAAGTCAATTCGGGATCAAGTGCTCGGCATAATTGCAACCCATCCAGGCGGGACGCCAAGGATGGCGTCCCGAAGAAGAAAGCGGCGAGCGAGCCCCGATGGATCGGGGCGAGAGAGCCAGAGAAAAATTAAAAATCCCTGCCTCACGGCGGGAGTCGCTGAGGCTGCCGAAGCGGGGGGTGGCGCTCCGCCGCCAGGCGGAGGTGGACGCGGCTCTCCGACGGCGAGTCCGCAAGTCACCCTCTCTTGCGTTCACTACCCCCTTCGCCAGAGCTTCGGCGGTCGAGCCGTTCACGCTTTCTCCCCCATCAAGGGGGAGATGGACTGGAGCAGGCATCCATCAAGCAGGAACTGCGAGTGTGGCGCCTCGGGCGACGGAGCTTGCGCTCAACCGCGCAGCCGCCGTCCTTACCCAACGGTAAACTCGCCCCGGCTCATGAAAGCGCTCATCCTCGCCGGCGGCAAGGGCAGCCGCCTGCGCCCCCTCACCTACTCGATGGCCAAGCAGCTCGTGCCGGTGGCGAACAAGCCCGTGATCGAGTACGGCATCGAGGCGATCGCCGCCGCCGGGGTCAAGGATTTCGGCATCATCGTCGCCGACACGGCCAAGGCGATCGAGGAAGTGGTGGGCGATGGGTCGCGTTGGGGCGTCAAGGTCACCTACATCGCCCAGCCCGAGCCCCTCGGCCTCGCCCATGCGGTCGCCACCGCGAAGCCATTTCTGGGCGGCGACGAGTTCATTATGTACCTGGGCGACAACATGATCAAGTCGCCCCTCGACGGGCTGATCCGCGAGTTCCAAGACCCCGCCACCGCCTCGACCATCCTCCTCACCGCGGTGCCGAACCCGTCCGATTTCGGCGTGGCCGAACTGAAGGAGGGCCACGTGGTGCGGCTGGAAGAAAAGCCCAAGGCGCCCCGCTCGAATCTGGCCCTGGTCGGGGTGTATCTGTTTCGGGGCCTGATCCACGATCACATCGCGCGCCTGAAGCCGAGCGCGAGGGGCGAATATGAGATCACCGATGCGATCCAATCGCTCATCGACGCCGGGCTGAATGTGCGCTCGCACATCGTGGAAGGCTGGTGGAAGGACACCGGCACCGTCGAGGCGATGCTGGAAGCCAATCGGCTTATCCTTGAGGACCTGCCGCGCGCGATCTGCGGCGAGGTGGACGACCGCTCGCGCGTCGAGGGTCGTGTGAGCCTAGGCAAAGGCTCCCGGGTGCTGAACAGCGTGGTGCGCGGCCCCGCGATCATCGGCGAGGGCTGCGTGATCGAAGACAGCTTCGTGGGGCCGTTCACCGCAATCGATTCGGGCACGGTGCTCCAGGGAACCGAAATCGAGTACTCGATCGTTCTTGGCGATTGCCGCCTGATCCGGCCGGGCGCGCGCATCGAGGCCTCGCTGATCGGGCGCGGAGCGACCGTCGGCCACGCCGCCGGCGTGCCGAAGACGATGCAGCTCGTACTCGGGGACTCGAGCCAGCTCACGCTGCCGTGAGGCCGGTAGCAATGAGTAGCGTGGGCAGCGAGTGGACAGAAAGGAGGGCTAAGCGAGTAAGAGTGCTCGTGGCAGGCCTTATGAATATCGTTGCCGACCTTAACGAGGAATTTGAACCCGAGAAGAGACGATTCACGCTTGACGGTCACTTGGTTGGAAGCCTAGGCGAAGTCATCGCCGCAGCTGCATTCGATCTCGAACTTCTCCCCTCTTCAACACAAGGCCACGACGCTCAAACTAGGACCCGACCGCCAAAGCTAATCCAGATCAAACTCACCGGAGCGAAGTCTGTTAGTCTGCGTAGTGAGCCCGAACATTTGATCGTGCTTAGCTTGGCCACGGGATCGATTACCCTCGTATACAACGGAGAGGGACGACGCGTGTGGCAAGAGTGCGGCAAGCTGCAGACGAATGGGCAGAGGCCGATCGGATTGGCTAAGCTGGTCGATCTGAATTCGCTTGCATCGGAAAGGCTAAGCCAGGTTCGCCCCTTTCCTCCTCTCCCTTGAATGCCCCCCGGCCTACCCCTGGCGCGGTGGCTATCTCCGGGCTCTCCAAGCCACCGATCTGTTCGAATTCGTCTATTATCCTGCTGAGATACGGATGCCTTGAGTTTCCCGAGCGCTAGCATCGATTTTGAATGGGCCAAGCCGCTTATGGCGTTTGAAGGTTCTCCGAAACGCCTTCAAGGTGTGATGGTGTTCCACGACTTTCCTTGGCACAACTACTTCGACCGAAAAGCCTTCAAGAACGGCGAGGCGTTTACGAGGCTCGCGCGACGTACCGCTGAATCCGGAAAACAACCTGCAATACTCTTGACGGAGCTAGACCTGCCCCATCCTCGTAAGATTCACTCCGAAATCTATTCGCTCATTGCCATCAATGTCGAAACGGTTGTTCACGCGACTGCGGACGTTGGCGCGACTCTCGTGATCGCCGACCACGAGTCGGAGGCCCTGTCTTTCGGTTCTTGGGATGGCGCTTTCATTTCGCAGGCTGAGTTGGAGGCGTTCTTCGATCAGCGACTTTCGACTGAGGCTATCCGAAACTGGGCAAGCGCCGATGCGACGAGGATGAGAGAGCTCGTTGACGCCCTGCAGCGCGAGTCCACGGGGGTCGTGGCTGATCCACGCTCCTTGATCCCACTGCTCGACAGTCTGGTAACGATTGACCCTGAAATTGCGGACGCGCTAGGGCGAGCTCTTCGGAACGTGGCTGACCGGGAAGCGCGATTGGCCCTGCTGCGCGCACTAACTGAGAGCAGCGACGGGATCGTTGACGCCGGCACAGTATTCACTGAGCGGCTCATTAGGAGGCTCGAAAACGCGCGGGCAACCGCTGAGACTTATGACGCGCTCGTTGCTTCGCCAGACTCAACGGAGACGGATCTGCAGAACTTTATCCAGCATAACCCTTGGCTGGTCGGTCTGGAGTATTCGAAGGTGACACCGAAGCAGCCCGTGGTCCGAGGCGCCTTGGATTTTATTCTCACCCGCTACGATGGCTGCCAAGACATCATGGAGTTGAAAAGCCCCCAGGATTCGATGATCAAGGCAGCCGAGGATGAGGATGGCGTGCCTCCGCCACCCCACGCGATCACCTTGAGCCGTTCGCTCGCTCAAGCTATCGCGCAATCTCACGATTACCGCCACCAACTCAGTGAAGGAGCGAAAGTGCTTGAAGAAGAATACGGCCTCAAAAGCACGCGCAACCCAAGGATTTTCATCATCATCGGAAAGACAACGATCCTTACGGAAAAGGCGAAGTTGATCATGACGGAGCTAAACTTGACGCTCCACAGAGTCGAGATTATTCCGTTTGACCTTCTGGGGAATCGAGCGAAGACTATCATCCGAAATCTTGAACTATGCCTTATAGATCCCCCATGCTGAGGTAACTGAGCAAGAATGAGGTCCTTGCGGTGCACAAATCTGGGCTGGGTTCTTCTCATGCCCTCGGCTAACCCATGGTGTCGAGCCATCACGCGCGGCTAATTGCCAGTTAACCCTTGTCGCGACTCCGTTCTCGTACTATGGCCAGGCAGCACATTTGCGACACTCTACTCCTCTGCTTGGAAGGCCCCGGACGCGATCTGCGTTACGAAAACTTCCCATTCGCACGGGTATAGCCTGTCGCGCCCCTGATCGGCGGATGAGGTGTTGAGTACGATCCTTGTCACCTGATAGATGTCATGGCACCTGGCGCTGATATTAGGCACTTTGATGGCGGCGCGCCAACAGGCGGAGGCACAAGCCAATCGTTAAAGCAAAATAGCGGCACCTCGTCACCCTCTTGCATAAAGCGTATTTGCGGCATATCGTTTATTCCGCGGGCGTCACAATCACCTTCCAATACTCCAAGGGCGTCCGGCCTTCGTCGACCATGGCGTCTGTCACCCAGTGTACTTCGCGCACTTCGTACTCTTCGTATCGCACTCTGGCTCCGGCTGCCTCGTTCCTAACGAGAAGGCGTGCACCTACCTGCGGGGCCGAGGCCATGTCGGGAATTTCGCAAACGGTCTCAAAGGCAAATTGCGCACTTGGTCGGTACACTCGGATTTCTGGCATAAGTGTCACCGGGATTCAACCCCGTGCCTACAGGTCTTCTAAGCGAGTGACCCAGCTGTATCGCTGACGAATCGCTTAAGCCTGTTTTCAGACAGCTTCTCTTCCTGTTCTGCCGCGAGGTTGGGCGCGCACAGAACTATGGCAGCCCCTTTCGCGATCGGCTGGCCAATAGCCCTAGCGCCGTTAGTACGATAGCCTGCTTCCGAGTGAGCATCCAAAGTGAACTTGGTCACGCGCATGTTGCTGTGCTCCACCAGACTTCTGAAGTACATCAAAGCCGGAACCACGTGGTTGAGCCAATCCTCTGATGGGTGTTCATCGGCCCCGAATTTAGGGTATCGCCACGCAGAGCCTCCGACGTGCTCCCAGCCGAATCTTAGAAAGGCGACTTGGATGCGAGTGCGGTCGTTGGGGTCGGCTACGCTTGCGTCTTCAATGTCGAAGGTAAATGTCACTGGCATTGCTGGACCACCTGACCTTTCATTATGACTTGAATGGTAAACGTCGGGCTGGCAGTCTGATCTGCTCGGGCAGCGCATGTGCCGCTGTGGCCTGAGCGCGTGAATGTTTCGAATGCGAGTGACCGACCGGCGCCCACAGGAGGCGAAGCAGCGCCGACTGAGCCTAGCCCCTCGGGATCACATGGTCCGGCATCGAATGCAGCCACACGTCGCCCGGCGTCCGGGCTCGCGGCGTGCGAATCTTGAGCTTCGCGGAGCTCTTCTCGGCCGACTCACCCGCGCCGTACTTGTCCAGGTCGAGCAGGAACGTGTGCGATTCCCAACCCGTCACTTTCGCCGTGCCCCAGCACCAAGGGTAGGCGGGGCCTTGCAGCCACGCCGTCCAGATGTCCTTCTCGTTGAACGTGTTCACGCGAGCCACCGCGTAACGCGCGTTCTGGTTGTTCGAGTTGCCGAAGTAGTAGGCAAACGCGCCGTCCTCGGAAACGCCGTTAGCGGCGGAGCCGTCGGCCAAGATCCAGCCATGGTCGGGGAAGTAAAGTTCGGCCCAGCAGTGGCCGGCATCCTGCCCCAGCCACGCGCCGTAGCTGGTGCGGGCGGGAATGCCCATGTGCCGGAAGCACGCGACGAGCGCTATGCTGAAGCCGCCGCAATCGCCAAGACCGGTATCCAGAACCGCGACCGCCGTCTTACCTCGCTTGTCGGGCTCACCCTTCTTGGGATAGGTGTACTTGACGCGCCTAACCACCGCCCGGAACACCTTGCGCGCCGCATCGTAGGGGTTGTACTTGGACTTATAGTCGTCGCCGAGCGCCTCGGTGACGAACTTGGCGATCTTGGGATCGGTCGATTCGATCACGTTCTCGGCGGTCTCGCCCGGGATGTGGATGTCGGTGTCCTGCGGGCGCGTATAGAAGTGGAAGTAGTCGAGCCCCTGGATTTCATTCATGCGCTTCCAGGTGACGGTGCGAAGCTTGTCCGCGTCCACGCGCAGGTTGCTCAGCACCATCGTGGTCTGCCGGATCAGGCTGACCTTCCGGTTTGGCACCGCCTTGTCCCAGAAGTAAATCCCGGCGAAGGAGGGGTTTTGAACGGGGCGTGACTTCAAGAACTCGTCGCCCAGACCCGTCTCAAGTTTGCAGGTGTCCTTCACCACTTTCTGCCAAACCCCGGTTTCGGGGGTGCCGATCATGAGGGCGAGGCGGGTGATGATTCCGGGGGTGAACGAGAAGAATTCCGACTGGGTGGCGAGCACGTTCACCGGATCGAACGTCTCGATCGAGGTCGATGGCGGGCGCGGCTTGAAGGAGCCGTGGGCCGCGCCGCCGTCGATCTCCAGCGGCACGCGGCTGACGACATCTTCTTCCCAGACGCGCACGCGAAACGTGGGGTGCGGGCGCGTCGCCCCAACGCCGCCGTTCGCCGCGTCCTTGGGGTCGATCTGCACCGAGAACGGAATCTTGCCATCGAGGGGCGGCTGGAAGGTCGCGTAGTAGGTGTAATGCCCGTCGGTCAGCGACTTCACCTCGTACTCGATGTTCTCCGAGCCCATCGTGAAGCTGATGAGGTAGTTGTGCTTGGCCGGCCCGCCGGTGAGGTCGTATTCGACCGCAAGGTTGTACGCCTCGCCGATCATCGGCGTGTAGGGCACGATCTTGCCGCCCGTCACCTGGCAGGTGTAGGCCTTGGTGATTTTGAATTCGACCGTGGCGCTTGCGCTGGTTACGAGCGCCGCCGTGAGGCCGATTGCCGCCAGCTTGGTGTTGAAACTCATTCCTCTCCCCCTCCGCGATCCGATAGGGGCGTGTTACCCCATCCGTCTCGACGGGCCGACGCTACGCCGGTTTCGATTGTGCGTCGCCGAGGTTCGGCGCGAGCGGCTACGGGCCGACGACTGCCTTCAGGCTCGCGGTGAGCATGTGGTTCAGCGCGGAGTGGGCGTCCTCCACGATCCCGTAGTCGCGGCTATCCACCACCACCGCCAAGTCACAAAGCGCAAGAGCCGCCCCGCCCCCGAAGCCGAGGAAGCCGACCGTTTTCACCCCAAGCTCCCGCGCCGCTTCCAGGCATCGAAGGATATTGGGCGAGTTGCCCGAGGCCGAAATCGCGATCAGCACGTCGCCCGCGCGGGCAAGGCCACGAAGCTGCTCGGAGAACACGGAGTCATACGACACATCGTTGGCCCAAGCGGTGATGAGGGGCACGTTATCGGTCAGGGCGAGCGCGCGAAGGCGGCGGGCGGGAAGGTCGGCCACCTTGCCAAGCGTGGTCTTGGCGAGATCGCACGCCATGTGGGATGCGGTGGCGGCGCTGCCGCCGTTCCCGATGATGAATACCTGCGCCCCATTCCGACAAGCGTCCGCCAAGAGATCGCCAACCAAAGTGATCGTATCGAAAGGCAGCGCGCGCAAGGCCGCCGCCAATTCGTCCGCGTAAATCCGCCCCCGCTCGCCCGCCGTCATCACCAATTCTCCTCGACGTACACGATTTTGCTGCCCTGCGGCTCCAGACGAACCGGCGTCATCGCCAGCTTCTGAAGGCCCATGCAGATCTCGATATGCCGCTCCGGCGGCGCGAAGAATAGCAGAAATCCCCCTCCCCCCGCGCCCAACAGCTTGCCCCCGGTCGCGCCGTGCTTCCGGCCGGTCTCGTACCATCCGTCGATCTCGGGGCTTGTGATTCCGCTCGCGAGGCCGCGCTTGAGCAGCCACCCCTCGTGCAAGAGCGACCCAAACGCGCCTAAATCGTCGGAGGCGAGAGCCGCGCGCATGGCATCGGCGAGGCCCTTCATCGCGCGGAGCGCCTCTCTTTTGGCCCCGCTGTTCTGGCTCTGCTCGCGCAGGATGTCGTCGGCCGACCGGGTGAGCCCGGTGTAAAGCATCAGCAGGCCCCTTTCGAGCTCGCGCCGCGTCTCCGGCTTGCAAACGATCGGGTCGATGAACACGCTGCCATCCGGGTTGAACTGGAGGTATTGCAGCCCGCCGTAGGCGGCGATGGTCTGATCCTGCTTGCCTATCGGCTTGCCGCACCGCTCGATTTCGATTTCGCACGCCTCGCGGGCCAGACGCTCTGCCCCCGCCTGCCGATGCGCGTAGGCGTGCAGTGCATTGAGAAGCCCCACCGTGTAGCTGCTCGAACTGCCGAGCCCGGTGCCCTGCGAGGGGATGTCGGAGATCGAAGTGATTTCGATGCCGCCGCCAATCCCCGCCACCGCCAGCGCCTCGCGGATAAGCTCGTGCTTCAGATCGCACGGGGCGTCCACGATCTCGGTCACCGAATAGCTCGCCCGTACCTTGTGGTCGAACTTGCGGTTGACGTTGATGTAGATGTACTTATCGATCGCGGTGGCGACCACCGCGCCCGGCTCGGATC
>JACOSL010000028.1 GCA_016179045.1 Fimbriimonas ginsengisoli
TCAGCCGCGCGGCCGTAAATAGCAAGGGTCAGTTCCCGGAGCTTTGAGGCGAGGCCGGGATCGATCAGCTTACACATCGTCTCGAAGGAAATGTTCTCATCATGCCCGGTCTGGGCTTTCGTCGCCGGCGTGAAAATCGGTTCGGGCAGCCGATCTGAATCGAGGAGCCCCTCCGGCAGGTCGAGTTCGTGCACCCCGCCGCCAAGCTTGCGATATTCCTTATAGAGCGAGCCCGCCAGGTAGCCGCGCGCCACGCACTCGATGGCGAGCGGCTTGGCCTTGCGCGCGAGGGTGCAGCGCCCCGCCAGCGCCGGCAGCCTAACGCCGATCGCTTCCGCCACCTTCTCGTCGTTGGTGCTGATCACGTGGTGGGGACACAGGCCGGCGAACTTAGCAAACCAGAAGGCGCTCATCTGGTTGAGGATCACGCCCTTGCCGGGGATGCCGTTGGCCATCACCACGTCGAAGGCGGAGAGGCGGTCGGTGGCCACGATGAGCAGATGCTGCCCCAGGTCGTACACTTCGCGCACCTTGCCCCTGCGTGGCTCGGGAAGGCTCGGGATGGAGGTTGTGAGCAGCTCGCCCATGATTCGAGTATGGCCCACCATCCCGCGTTCGGACGGGCCATAGACAGGAAGCCAAACCGGGCCGGCCGCTCGTCAGTCAAGCTGAATGAGCTTAAAGCTCGCGCCGACCAACCGGCATGATTCCCCGAAGGCCGAAAGACGAAAGGCGTTGGGCGCCTATTACACGCCGCCCGCCCTCGTCGATCATCTGATCCAGACCGCGCTCGGGCCCGTGATCGAGGCGGCATGCCGCCAAGACGATCCGGCGAGAGCGCTCAGCGCGCTTCGGATTTGCGATCCCGCTTGCGGGGCGGGCGCGTTCTTGATTCCCGCCGCCCGGCGGCTGGGGGAAGCGCTGGCCGGCGTCTCGGGATTCGATGTTGATTTCGCTCTGAAGGAGGTCACCGCACGCTGCATCGTGGGATGGGATATCGACCCTGAGGCTGTCCGCGTCTGCAGGCGCGCGCTGGCGCGGCAGGCGGAGCTCGACGACAGCGCGGTCCAGGTGTCGTGCCGGGACGCCTTGTGGGTTGGCGGCGAGGGCATGTTCGATGCGATCCTCACCAATCCGCCGTTCCTCAACGCGATCGAACGGCGAAAGGACTCGGATGCCTGTCTGCGGGCCGCCTACCCGGAACTGGGCGGGACGGCCGACTGCGCGCTTTACTTCCTCGCCCTCGCCGACCGTCTGGTGCGACCGGATGGGTGGATCGGCATGGTATTGCCCAGGGCCGCTCTCGGGGCGACGGCGGGAGACAGACTTCGCCGCGACATGCGCCATCGCCCGCGCGAGATCGGCCTCCTCGCCCAAAGCGATAGTTTCGACGATGCCGACATCTACGTCACTCTCGCGACCCTTGGCCCGGCGGGACCCGCCACCGTGGTCGATGGCGCGCGGCATGCCAGCGGCGAGCTAGGCGATCCGAACTGGTGGCGCGGGGCGCGCACGCTGTTGGATGGTCCCGCGACCGCCCAAGCGCGATCCCCAAGTGCGGCATTCCAGGTCGAGGCGGGCATGACGGTAGGTGAGGCATACATCGCGGCGCGGCTGGCAGCTGACGAACCTGCAGGCGCTGGCCAACGCCTCATAACGACCGGAATGATCGGCCTTGGCGAATGCCGCTGGGGCGAGCGACCGTTCCGTTTCCTCGGCAGGCGTCTAAGCTACCCTCGGCTCGCCCCCAGCTACGAGGCACCCGCAAGCCTCGTAAGGCGGCTCGAGCGATCGACAAGGCCCAAGCTCATCGTCGCTGGACTAGCGCGCTGCTTGCGTTGCTACCTGGACGAACTGGGCGAATGCCAGGGCTTCGTCTCCACCTACCATGTGACGGTCGATGGAGACGCTCTCGACCAACTCCGTGCCCTTCAAACCTTCCTCCACGGCGAGCAGGCAAGCGAGCGGTTTCGGCGCGAGCTTGGCGCAAGCGCGCTCGGGGGCGGCAGCATCACCCTCACCAAGCGATTCCTCCAAGACCTCATCCGATAGCTGCTGTACCCGAGCCTAAGGCTGGCTGAGCGAACACCGCTCGCGCGCGCATCGACCTTGCACAAGGCGAATTGAATTGGACCATGGCACTGGCTTACTCCTTTCACGACCCGCCCGCCGTGAACACTCACCGCCAGCTGGCCGCCTATGGCAATATTGCTGCCGTGAATTGGCCGAAGGCCATCGGCGAGGAGTTCGCGATCGCAATTCGCTTAACTTTCGCAGACCTCCGGGCGCCTCGACGCTGGAATTCGGGCTGGCTTCGGGATCGACACCTGCGGCGGGGGGCGATTACCGCTCTACCTTTTGCGTTCCTCTTTTTGTACGAGGGGATCACACATGGCCCGCCAGCGTCTGAGACTTGCCTTGCTCTGCTAGCTAACGCCGTTTGGCTCGGGGTGTCGGCTTGGGACCGTGAGCGCTCTCGACAATGAAAGCAGCGCGATTGTGTGTCGAATCGGAGGCGCCTCGCGCTTCGGAGCCGCGGCCCACAAGCCAAATTAGTCGCTCTCGGGCCGGTGGCGTGCTACCCACCTGCGAAAGTCGGGCTTGGTATCTAGCAGAATCTCCAAGACCGCCTCCCGATCCTGGGCCGACATATGGCCGTAAGCTCCCCTGCCTTGGCCAAGGCCGCGCCGCAGCCGTGCCCACACTGCCTCCTTCACCTCGTTCGGTAGGCCATCGAAGCTGGCCGAATAGATGAGATAGCTGCAGGGATAACGGAAGAGCCGCCGCTTGAGATCGAACTCGCGGAGCGACCGGCCTTTCCGATCACGCGGTCCCAGTTTCTCGAACTCCTCCGCGAAGCCAGAAGTGCCCTTCACCTGCCCCTTGAGCGGGGCTTCGTCTCGAAACAGCATGTAAGAGACGAGCAGATCGGCCGCCGCCCCGATTCTCTGGCCCGACCAATCCTTCAGCTTGCCTCCCGACTCGCGCGCGGCCTTGCGATCGGCTTGCGCGAACATCGTCTCGTACGCTGCGTGGGCGATGAGGTCGTGCATCTTCACCGAGTGGTCGAGCACGAGCAGGGCAACCACGTCGCTGTGGGGCGAGGCGTATTTGGTGGCGTCGAACCGGTCGTGCAGGTCGGTCACCCGAGAGCCCGGCTTGGGATCGAACGCTTCCGGATGGCGAAAGTCTGTGAGGAAGCTGTTGCCCAGGTGCACGTCGCCTTCCATCGTGCCGGTGACGTACCACCCGCCCCAGCGCTCGTTCATCGGCGAGCTGTGCCCGCTGACGAATTGGGTGATTTGCGATAGGGGTTGGCCCTCGGGCGAGGCCTTCACTGAGCGGACGAGGAAGCCCGGCACGTCGAAGGTCTTGGGGCTGATGTGGCACCGGATGCAGTTCGTCGCGCGCTCGAATTTCGGCCGCTCCGACGGCTCTTGCGAAAGGGTGTAGAACACGGCGCCCTTCTTTGGGTCGGCGGCCGCGAATTCGAGGTGCTTGCTTCCCTGCACGAAGCCTACGTACACGTCGTCGGCGATGTAGATGGCGCGCGGCGTCTTCGGGCCGATTAGATCGATCTGCTCGCTCGTCTTTGAAAACACGAGCGCCTTGGACGACACCGGCGCGTTCAGGTGCTTAAGCACAGAGAGCAAGTAGCCGGTTTTCGAGTCGTAGCTCAGGTGAACCCGCCCTCGGGCGACGTCCTTAGCGAGCTCTTGCACCGGATCCGCCAAGTCGGCGGACGAATCGTAGCCGGTGATCTTGGCAAGGGGCTCGCGAGTCTCGCCTTGCCATCCCGAGAGGGAGGCGAAAAGGAACGCGGCGCCGAGGATGCCGGCCGCCCTAGCGAGATGCGCTCTCGCCCCGGCCGACCGGCTCTCGACCTTACGCATATAGCTCTATCTTGCCGTGCCCGAGACCTTGGCGGACGGTACAGAGAGGTTTCCTGCCGTGTCTCTGGCCACGATGTAATACCATTGCACCTGGCCAGGCTTACCTATCGTGTCGACGTAGCTCAAGGTGGTCACGGTCGCAAGAAGCGTAAAGGTGCCGTTCTGCGTGCTCGACTTGTACACCAGGTAGGCAGCGACGGCATCATCGGGATCGGTGGTGGCATTCCATCTGATCGTGATCTGCTTCTTGTTTGGACCGGGGGTCGTGCTGACGCCTGTCACCTGGTTGGGCGGTGTCACATCCTTCACGGTCTGGGTGACCGAGCCGCCGCTGTTCAGCCATCCGCCGCTGCCCACGAAATTCGCGGTGATGGAATGACTCCCGATGTTGAGGCTCGACGTGCTCAGGCTCGCGTGGCCGGTTCCATCCACCGCGCCCGAACCGAGGGTGGTCGCCCCATCCTTGAAGGTGACGGTTCCGGTCGGCGTGCCCGCCCCCGCATCGGCTGCGGTGACGGTCGCGGTAAAGGTAACCGATTGGCCAAAGTTGGACGGATTGGGCGAAGCCCCGAGCGTGGTCGAGGTCCCGTCTTGCACGCTTTGGGGCGTCGACCCGCCGCTGTTGAGCCAGCCACCGCTGCCGGCGAAGTCCGCGGAGATCGTGTGGCTCCCAACGCCGAGGGTAGAGGTGGATAGCGTCGCCTGACCGGCGCCATCGACCGCGCTGGAACCCAGGGTGGTCGCACCGTCCTTGAAGGTCACCGTTCCGGTTGGCGTGCCCGCCCCTGCATCGGCGGGGGACACCGTCGCGGTGAAGGTCACCGAGGTGCCGTAGGTCGACGGGCTGACGGATGTGCCGACCGCCGTCGCCGTGCCATCTTGCACGGCCTGACCGGTCGAACCGCTGCTGTCTTGCCAACCGCCACTGCCGACGAAGTTCGCGGTGATCGTGTGGTTGCCAAAACTCAGGCTCGAAGTGGAAAGCGATGCGTGGCCGGTCCCGTCCACCGCGCTCGAACCAAGCGTGGATGCACCGTCCTTAAAGGTCACCGTTCCCGTCGGGGTACCCGCGCCCGCATCAGCCGCCGACACCGTCGCGGTGAAGGTGACGGACTGCCCATACGTCGAGGGGTTAGGCAAGCCGCCCACCGTGGTGGATGTTCCATCAGTGACCGATTGCGCGGCGGCGATACCGTTGCTGTTCGCCCACCCGCCAGTTCCCGTGAATGATCCGGTGACTGTGTGGCTCCCAACTGAAAGGGCTGAGGTCGAAAGGGCGGCATGGCCGGTTCCGTCGACTGCGACCGTCCCGAGAGTCGTCGCGCCATCGGTGAACGTTACCGAGCCTGTCGGGGTGCCCGGGTGGCTGCCGGAGACGGTGGCGGTAAAGGTCACCGACTGGCCGAAGGCCGACGGATTGGGCGAGGAGACGACGGAGGTGCTAGTGCCATCGGAGACCTGCTGCGTCATGCCGCCGCTGCTCGCGGCGAACTGGGTGTCGGAATAGTAGGAAGCGGAGATCGCATGTGAACCGCCGCCTAGCGCCGAGGTGGCGAAGGTTGCCGTTCCGGTGCCGTCGAGGGGCCGTTGCCCGATCACGTTGGCCCCGTCGAGAAACGTGACGTAGCCGGTCGCCACCCCGCCGGAGGAACTCACGACCGCGGTAAAGGTGACGGAAGCCCCAAACGCGGAGGGCGACGACGATGAGGTTACGGTGGTGGCGGATGAGTACGCGTGAACCTTTTGCATGCGGGTCATGCTCGCGGGGCTGAAACTCCCATCGCCGCTATAGCTGGCGGTGATGAGATGGTTTCCGAGGAAAGTGCCGCCGGCTGTGAGCGTTGAGACCGTGACCGAGGCATGGCCGCTGCCGTCGAGGGGCACATTGGAGGCAAGAGCTGTGGTGACGGGCGTGAAGCCGTCGTAAGTGAGGTCGGTGAACGTGACCGTTCCGGTCGGCGTCCCCGAACCGCTCGAAACGTTGGCGGTGAAGGTAACCGAATCGCCGACGATGACGGTGCGAACGCTCGGGGTGGACGAATCGAGCGTCACCGAAACCCCGGTTGGCGCGCCGATCGCGAACAGATAGCCCCCGTTCAAGGCGTAGACCGTGCCGTCTGGCCCGACCACAGCGGGGATGTACGGCTCGCCGATGCCGGCGGTAAGCGCTATCGCCTGGCTCATCGAGTTATCCGCTAGGTTCCAGCGATAGACCCGACCGTCCTCGCTCGGCACGAAAACGGAATTTGTGGCGGGGTTGACACAAGGCGTGTTGATGCACCATTCGCGAATCGCGTTCGGCACGGTGGGGTTTTCCGAATCCGGCGTGACCCCGATGATGGTCATGACCTCGCGCATCTCGGTGAACCCGGGCGCGGTTGGGTGGAAGTCGGTTTGCGTCGCATTGGGATCGAGGATCGCGATCTTGTTGACGCCGTTGCCATCGGTCACGTTGGCGTAGTTGTTGTACTTGCAGGCGAGCAGGTACGAGGACGGGCCGTTGTAGGACGGCACCATGCTCGCGGGCACGATGCCGGGGGTGAAGTCCCATCCGAACGCGCCCGGCGTTCTCTCGACGGACAGGTCGCCCGTGAAATGCAGCAGCCAGCCGCGCGAGCCATTGTACGGGTTGCCAAAAACACCGAGGAACACGTCGCCGTCGGGGGCGACCATCGGCGAAGCCGTGCCGTCGTCGAGGATGCCCGCGGGGTTGGTGTTGCGCGGATCGTAGAGAAACACCTTGTACTTGGTGGCAAGCGTTGTCGAATCCAACCCTAGGAGGTAGCCGTAGTACGCCGTGCTCGGACTCTTGACCACAACGTAGAGAGTCGTTCCATCGAGGCTGAGCGCAGGCGCCGTGTTATGACAATCCCGTCCGATGCTGCCATCGCTTGCAGCGGCGCCCGCCAGCACATAGGTGGCGGCGCCGCTCGGATCGATGCGAGCGTAGCCGCTCTGGGTCGTGCTCAGCGGGGCGGGCGCAGTGCCGTCGACGCGGAATCCAAAAGACACGTTGCCAAGGGCATCCGAGGTGATAGGCGTGTCGATGAAGATCGTGGAGTTGTAACCCGATGCGCCTGCGGTGTAATTGGCGAGCGTCGTATAGAAAACTTCGCGAACCGGCGCGCCCGGGGAGTTGGAGTCAATGTTATCGACGTGAAAGAGCGTTCCGCCCGCGCCCGCGTAGTACAGGCGGGTCCCGAATGGACCGGAGACGATCGCCGGGTTATAGACTGGGATCCAGTTGTGGGATGGCAGGACATAGTCGGTCGTGAGCGTGTACTTGGCTGCGCCAGACGAACCGTCGAACGCACTGACTTGGAAGTGGTCGGCGGCGATCTTGACCCCCGTGATCACGGTGTTGGCGGCGCTGACGAGGGGGGCGCCATAGTGGGTCGCCGCGCCCGTGTTGTTCTGGTCGATGCTGACCGACCAGCGAATCTGATTCATGTTTTGCGCGGGGGCGCTGTAAAGAGACGTGTGCTGGGCATTGCCCGCGAACGTGGGCACCTGCGCCATCGCCCCCTGCCCTAGGGACGCAAGTAGGACAAATCCAAGCACATAAAACCTATCGGATCGCCGCCCTGCGACGGGCGCAGCAATAAATGAACCTGCCAAAAACTCCCCCTCCCGGTCGGGGCCGGGCATTCGCGATTGAATCGCCAGTCATTGTACGACGTGGAACGGCGGGCCACAAGTTCTGACGCCACAAGCCAGCCCAATCCGGTAGAAATGCGGTTTCCCGGCCGAGGTGCGCGATTCCGTCAGATTTGTCGGGCGCCGCTCAGAAGCCCCATCAAGACCACCGACCCTCGCGATCGCCGAAGCCCGACTGGTAGCCGGCTTGCGCGACGTCATGTAACATACGAGGACTTCGTCTTAGTTAGCCTCCCATCCCCGACAGATTTGACAATGACCCAGGTCCGACCAAGCGCCGACAAAATCGCAACAGGGATCGCATCTGGCCCCAGCTACCACGCGATTCGCTATTTGATCGACCATCTTCGCGCATCGGGTAAGGCCATCAGATACACGCTGAAGGCGGACCCGCCAATCAAGGAGATCATCGACGAGGGCGGAACGGCGGGCCATTGGGTGGCCCTGCCCGCTCCGACCGGCGGCTTCAGCGAAGCTCAAAAGGCTCGCATCGAGGGCTACGCTCAGACCCTAACTTATTGGCGAAAGCTAATGCTCGAAATCGACTGGCGGGAGCGAGACGTGGTGATCGCGTTCCGAGCCCCCTCCGAAGCCCCTGCTGCTGAGGGGGAGGAGCAAAGCTTCGCGGAACGGTTTCGGGAATGGATGCTCGACAAGGGCTTCAAAGTTGCGCGTGGCATCGGAAGGAACCTGGTGGGGCAAGGTTTCAAGGTGCGAGAGCCGGTACCCGCGACGCTAGTCACCTCGACCCATCAAGTCAACGGCTACGCCTTGATGCTGCGCTACCCCTTCGACCGAAGCGACGACCACGCCGGGATCACCGAGGTCTACGATCGCATGGTCCCGCTTCTGGCAGATGTGTTCGCCCACGAGGCAGGCATGCAAAGCGAAACGTTGCGCGAAGCGGACGTGACAACCGTGTTCGTAACGCGCAGCAAGCGCTATGTCTCCACGCTCTACGAGCCCCGGTTCGACTTCCGGTTCATCACTCGCCGTCGCACAGCTCGCGGCTTCTTTGAAGATTGGTTCACGCTGCGAGCAACGATCCGCGCTTGCCGGGCCCTTCGCGCCAAATACAAGAAGGGCTTCACGATGTTCAAGCCGATGCCTGCCCTTGGGGTGCGGGGGCACATGCTCGCGATGATCTACAAGAAGGGCGCGGGCGGAGTGGTGGTCGACGAGGCTTACATCCTTGCCGTCTCGCGGATGACCGAAAAGCTGATGGAGCGCTTTCATCTCCAGGCGTCGGTCCGCCACCGGCCTGAAAACCGCATGTTGCAAGTCACCTTCTACAGCGGCATCGATGTCGATTGGAACATCACGAGCAAGGCCTATCTCGCCTAACGGTCAACCACGACCAATCGGAGCCCGTGGGTACACTCGCTTGCGGTTGGCGCCAGTCTGTAGCCCCACCAATTAGACTCCGTAAGGCATAAGCCGATGGCCGCCGCAACCGACGTCACCACCGTTAGCATTTCGATCAACGGCATCCCACTCTTCGTGCCTAAGGGCGAACTGATAGTGGAAGCGGTCAAGCGGCTCGGGCTCGAAATCCCAATCTTTTGTTATCACGCGCGGATGAAGCCGGTCGGCATGTGCCGCATGTGTCTGGTCGACATCGGTTTCAAGCAACAGGATGGCTCGGTGCGCATGATGCCAAAGCCCCAAGCCGCGTGCACGTTGCCAGCCTCCGAAGGAATGGCGGTTCTGACCGACTCGGAGCAAGTCAGAAAGGATCGCAAGGGCGTCCTCGAATTCCTGCTCATCAACCATCCGCTCGATTGCCCGATCTGCGACCGGGGCGGCGAATGTCCCCTTCAGAACAACACGCTCTTCTACGGCCCGTCTACTTCGCGGTTCGTCGAGATCAAGCGGCACTTGCCAAAGGCCTTTCCACTCAGCCGCTACGTGACGCTCGACCTCGAGAGATGCATCCAGTGTGGGCGCTGCGTGCGCTTCACCGAGGAGATTTCAGGGGACTCGGAACTGGCTTTTCGTTTCCGAGGGGCCTTGATGCAGCCCTCCACGTTCGAGCTGCGCGACTTCGCTGACTTCGAGCCAGTATCGCTTCCGAGCTAGGCCGTGGGACCTGGAGACTCGGCCTGCGATCTGCACCCTCTGCTCCAACGGCTGCAGCCTCTGGTTCGACTACCGCGCCACGCAGATGGTGCGAGTCAACGGCCGCAAAAACGAGGCGGTCAACGAAGAGTGGACCTGCGATCGAGGCAAGTTTGGACATGAATTCTATAACAGTTCCGATCGGCTGACTCGGCCCCTGCTGCGTAAAGGCGACCGGCTCGTCGAGTCCACCTGGGCCGAAGCATACGAAGCAATAGGCAAGGCCTTTTCGGCGCCCGGCGCGCGGGTGGCGGCACTTGGCGGGAGCGAGTGCTCGAACGAGGACCTTTACTTGCTTCAGCGCCTGTTTCGGCGTGAGTTCAAGAGCAATAACTTGGACCACCGCTTCACGAGGATTCTGCCAACGGCGGCTGAGCGGACTGCACCGCCGCAAACCCGCATCGCCGATCTCGAGCGCGCGCGGACCATCCTGGTCTTCGGTACCTCGCTTGCCGACGACCTGCCGATGTTCTTTCTGCGCGTGCGCAAGGCATGGTTCAAGCATGGCTCGCGGGTCATCGTCGCCCATCACGAGCCGACCGACGCGGACAGCTTTGCCCACCTGGTGCTGCGCTACAAGCCGGGCGCGGCCGCCGCGCTCGCATCGGGCCTTGCCAAAGCCGTTTCGGGCAAGAGGGGTGAGTGGGACGCCGAGCGGGTGGCCAAGGAGACGGGCATTCCCGTCGCGCAACTCGGGGAGGCGGCGGCGGTCCTGACAGGTTCGAGAGCTCCCGTGCTCGCCTCCAGGCGGTTCTACGATCTGGCCGACGGCCTCGGGGCGGTCCGGGCAGGTCGGAACCTGGCAAACGCCATCGGAGGGCCCTTTAATCTGTACGGGCTGAGAGCAAACGACGAGGGCGCCGAGGAGATGGGCATTCTTCCCGACGGGCTACCTGGGAGGCGGTCGCTGGACGATTCGGGGCACGACGATTTTCACGCCCCCGCAATGAAGGGCTTGAACACGGAGGGCGTGCTGAAGGCTTGCGGCGACGGAAGCCTGGAGGCCCTTTGGCTGGTGGGTGCAGACCCGTTAGTGGAGTGGCACGATCGCACGCAAGGGGAGCGCGCGCTGGAGACCGTGCCTTTCTTGGTCGTGCAGGCTCACTCGGCTGGCGAAGCCATGGCCTTTGCCAGCGTCGTCCTTCCGATGACCGCGCCCGCCGAGCAGGACGGCACCTACACAAGCGCCGAGCGCCGCGTCCAGCGCCTTCGTCCGATCCTGCCTCCCGAGGGTGAGGCGAAGCCAGCCTGGCGCATCTTCTCCGAGATGTCGCTTCGGCTTCGACCCGAAACTCCTCTTTTCAACCCAGGCGACGTGATGGAGAGGATTGCGCGGGAAGTGCCCGTTTTCGAGGCGGCGCACTTCGCGATCATCCCGAGCGAAGGCGCGCTGCTCGACTCCTAAGGCTTAATTTCGACCACGCCCGGTTCGCCTTCCTTGCCGCGGACTGTAATGTGGATGGGCAAGAACTGTTTGGTCACCCAGACTTGGGTGAGAAACCGCGGCGTGAGACGCGAGGTTTTGAATACGGTGGGCGATGAAGCTAGGGCGGCAGGCACTAGCAGCGAGTCGCCCAAGTAGGGGTCGGCAGTTGAGTCCGTCTTCAGCCAGTCCAGGGCCTCGCCGAAGCACCGTTGGGTCAGCGTCTCGACGCGCAACCCCTTAACCCCCATCGCCGTAAAGCCAGCCGCCCCAAATTCGCAATCGATCCCGACCGTGACGAACGCGCCGGTGCGATCGGCGGGCAGATCTCGTGCTCTCGCCTCGATGGAGAGATTCGAGCGATCGGCGAGCCGTTCGATATGCGCTATCCCCCGTTCAGCAACCGCGGGAGCGAGACCAGACGTCGCAACGACTGCCCAAATCCTTCGTAACTGCCCGCGCCGATCCCAGGTTACGCCGTCCAGGGCGCTCGGCTCGATGTCGAGCGTGACGAGGCCGCTCGACTCGCGTCCCCAGCCGGCCGAGCGCAGCTCGGGGAATACACAAAGCCCCATTCGCGCCCAGGCGTCAACGACAAGCCCGGCCCAATAGTCGTAGCTAAGGGAGCCGAGCCCGTAGGTTTCGCCTTGCATTTCGAGGCAGCTGTAAGTGCCGGCCCGTGCCAGGACCGACGCGAGGGTCGCAAGGACTACGAGGGCGTTTGGCTGGCGCGCTCCGACTTCGACCGCAATGCGCCTCGAAAGCCCCGACACCTTCCGGGTTGGGTGAAAGGCGACGATGCGAGACCCCCGCTCGGCGCCCACGAGCTCGGCCTGACAACAATCGGCGAGCGTGCGCAACACGCAAAGGTCTTCTTCGTCGAGACCAGGGTAATCGGTGCCGCATCGAACGCCCTCGAGGCGGACCGACTGCTGAGTAAGCGCGGCCAAGCTGATCGCAGTCCGCAACAACGCGCCACCACCTTCGCCGTGGGCGCCGTCGATGCTTACGAGCGATCCCGACGAAGGCATCAGATCTTGAACTTGAAGATCACGACCTCGAGCGTTTTAAGGAGGTAGGTAAAGATCACCAGCAGCACTGCCACCAGAAGGATTGCTTCGAATGGGAATGAGCTGGCTTCGAGGCCAGCCTGAAGGCCGGTTTTGGCCAGCGTGACGCTGTTGACGCCAGTCTCCACCCGATGCAGGAGACTCTTGGCCACATCGAGCAGTGTCCCCCACATCACCGCGATGAACGCGAGGTAGCCAAGGTTTAGAACGAAGAGCGACAGGCGATACTTGTGCTTCTGGTGCTCGTTGTAGATCACGCACTGGCGGCAGCGGTTCCGCTTCTGGGCCATCGTCAATTTGTGGTTCTTTGGAATGAACGCGGCGGCCGCCAACACATTCTTGGGGATCGTCTTGCCCTCCATCGCGTTGCGGATCACCTGCTCTTCGCACATGCAGCCAACGCGCTCCCGCCAGCACGAACGCCGAGCGTGATAAATGGGGCATCGCTCGCGGACAAACTTGCGGCAGTACGGCAACTGCCAACACTTGCCCATGAACACGTTCTGCTTGTCCTTCTCCTCGACCATGCCCTTGCCGAACTTGATCTGGTCGGCCTTTACCCCCACAACGAACCGATCGCGGGCTCGGATGCCGATGTCGATGAGCAGCACAAGGGCGGCGAAGACCGCATAGACGGTGCCCGCCGTGGTTATGACCTTGTAGCAGTTGATCGCGATCTCATTTCGCGGCTCGCCAACCAAGGGCGGAATGTACTGAGGCACGAGAACGACGATCAGGGCGACTCCGACCAGCGAGGCGGTCATTACCGATTCGCCCCACCAAAGAAATGCCGCCCCCAAGCCCCCGGCGAGCAGCCCGAGAAGCAGCAGGTTGTTGAACAGCCCCAGGTTGTCGGCGGCCTGCTGCGCGTCGGCCGAGCCAACCGAAAACGTGTAGATGTAGTAGACGAGCATCCCAAACGAGAACGCGGCCGAGAGCGTCCCCAGCCAGAACAGCACCCGGGCCACGCCGCCCAGGAAGCTCATCAGGCTATCGGTAAGATCCTTGTTCGAGGCTCCAAAATCCGGCTTGGCCGCCATGATGTCAACCCTTGCCCTTCACCCGCTCCAGATAGGCGTCTGAGCGTGTGTCCACCTTCACGATGTCGCCCTCGTTGATATGAAACGGCACTTGGATCACTGCCCCCGTCTCGAGCGTCGCTGCCTTTGTGCTGCTCCCGCTCACGGTGTCCCCCCGGTAGCCTGGATCGGTTTGAAGGACCGCCAGCTCCACGAAGTTGGCGACCTCGTAGCCTAACACTTCGCTGCCAGCCTTGAGGCAGAGGACTTCCATGTCCTCCTTCAGGTATTTCGCTTGGTCGCCCATCTCCGTTGCAGGAACCTCCGTCTGCTCGTAAGACTCCATGTCCATCAAAACGATCTCCAAGCCCTGCCGGTAGAGGAACTGCATCTTCACCTTCTCGACGAACGCAGGCTCGACCCGCTCGCCGCTGCGGAAGGTCTTTTCGAGCGTCGCGCCCGACTTCAGTTTGCGCAGCCGCGTCCGGATGAAGGCGCCGCCTTTCCCTGGCTTGACGTGCTGGAACTCGACGATGGTGTACACCTCGCCGTCGAGATAGAAGTGCATCCCGTTCCGGAAATCGCTCGTGTCAATCGCCAAGGCTGTTCATACGTGGCCGCGGCCGGCCCGGCCACCATCATAGTAGCCGATTCTGGGCAAGGCTCAGGCAGATTCTTTGTCTTCGTACACCCAAACGAGCGGATCGTCAGAAACGTCGGCTGCCGCGGGCTCCCAGCCATCTGGCACGATCGCCCCATAGATAGCGTGGGCATGCCGCCCCCGATAGGCCCAGCCCTGGTCGCCATATGTCCAGTGCCAGTATTCGGCCGGATAGTTGGTCATCCCCGACCCTTCCAGCGCTTCCTTGAGGATCGATCGGGTTCTCCGAGCTTCGTCGCTTAGGCCCGGCGCGTCGAAGGCGTAGGATCGTGTGTCGCGGTTTGGATAGGGGGAATAGTGGTCTAAAGGAGCACCGTCGTCGCGGACGAGCCGAAGGTCGACCGCGCCTCCAGTCGAATGAGGCGGCGGCACGCGCGAGTCGATGGGCGCCGTGAACCGATTCCTCATCCGCTTGAGCTGTACGGGGCCCCAGTCGGGATGCAGCTCCTGCAGGCGTCGCTCAGCAAAAATCAACATCCGCTTTTGAATATGGGGCGGACGCCAGCCCTCGACGATCGCGAGCCGCAGGCCTTTGGGTAGCAGTTCGGATGCCTTGCAGAGCATCTCCGCCACGCCCTTTCTGGCTAGGGTCTCGCGCCGGTAGGCAAAGCGGGGCTTATCCCAAATCAGCTTCGGACACAACTCAAGGAAATCGACGAGCGGTTCGCCGCACTCGACGATTGGAATGCTCCTCAGCTCGCCGACCGGCTCGGAGGTCGAGAGCTTCTTGCCAGGACCGGTCATCGAGGCCGGGTCGAACCCCGCTTTCGCAAACGGCGAGTCAACAGCAGGATGCCTGCCGAAAGGGCGGCGGCGGTGGCCGGCTCCGGGACGGGCGGCTGGCCCTTAGGCTGGATGGTCGTGACGAGCACCGCGCCCGCCACAAACCCAGAGCCGATCGTCCCGCCACTGGTGGCGGCGTTCTCCGCCGGCGTTCCGGAGCCGACTCCGCTGCCGAAATACTGGCCCTGGCTGTTGTACCAACCGGGTGGCACACCCTGTCCTCCCACTCCGGGCAAGGCTGAACCCGCGCCAGCAAGCCCAGGAAGGCCGCCGAGCCCGATCATAGCCGCCTGTCCGGCGCCGACTACGATGATTACGCCCTTGCCTTCCAGCTCGACCTCGCCCTCGATCACTTTCAACAGCCCGTTGCTGCCCACGATGAACTCGGTGCCGCGCGCGGTGGCAGTCCCGACCGGCGTTTGCACGGCCGTGCGGACGCCCTTGGAGACACGCATCCATAGCGTGCCCGAGGCCAAAGCGACCCGCCGAAGGGAGGCGCCGTCGTGAACGACGAGGTCCGTGCGTTCGTTGACCCGCAAAATCGATCGGTCTCGGAAAGTGATCTCGGCGAAGCCTCGCCGGTGGGTGCGGATTCCTGAGCCGTCGCGCACGTCGTCGCCAACTCGAGCCGGCACATAGCGGTCGGCGCCTGGCGTCGGATTCATAAGAGCCGCGCGCACCGCCGTAAGCGAACCGACGACCGGGCCCGCAGCTTGGACACCGAGGACGGAACCGCCAAGGACGCTCAAGACTGCCAAACGACGCCACTGCATACGCATGCCCCCAAAAAACAAATCACAAACAGCCAAACCCGACCGAACCAAAGCTGTATGTATCCTATCACAGGTCCGCTCAAAGCAAGACGTTTTTGGGGCGCGACCCGGCATTCCGACCGGCGAGATCATGCCGAACCCGGCCCGTCGTGCCATGCTTTCACCAGGTAAGCCTGAATGGGCGCCGGCTGACCCTTAAGCTCGACCGCGCCGAGCGGCTCGACTTCGGCATGATGCTTCACCTGCCGGTAGGTGGCCTCGTCGATCACAACGTCGGCTTGGCCTGTCACCCCTTGAAGCCGCGCCGCGATGTTAACGACGTCGCCGATGATCGTGAAGTTGTGCTGGCGTCGACCCCCCACGTGCCCGGCCACGAACGGCCCGGTCGTGACGCCGAAACCCGAATCCAACACGAACTCTTCGCCCTCGTCGTGCACGGGCAGCTTGGAGGCCTCGCACATACGGAAGGCCGCGCGAACCGCCCGCTCCGCTGCGTCATCGAGTGGAACCGGGCAGCCGAACAGGGCGATGATGCCGTCGCCAAGAAACTTGTCGATCGTGCCCAAGTCCTCATATAGAATCGAGGTCATTTTCTCGAAGTGCAGGTTAAGCAGGCGGATGACACGCTCGGGGCTGTGGCGCGCCGTAAAGGCGGTGAACCCACGGATATCGCCGAAGATCACTGTCGCCTCGAACCTCTTGGCATCGCCGCCGCCTTCGCGGAGGATGTGCTCGAGCACGGCGGGCGAGACGTACCCCGCCCATTTGCGCCGCAGGGCGCCGCGCTCTACCCACGCCACGCTGGACGCGGTGACCGCCATCAAGCCGAGCGGAATCACCCAAGGGGCGTGCACACGCTCCGCGCTGAAGAGCGCATATACAAGCGCCACGTAGGCAGAGCACGTGAGCACCAGGGTCACAGGGCCGCGCCAATCGATGTATTGGCGCGCCGCGCTCGTCCCCAGCAGAGCGAACGCGAATATGAACAGCCATAGCTCCCAGGTCGGCAGCACGGTGAGGAACGTGCCCTGAGTCAAAGCGTTCAGGTTCTGGGCCTGCAGTACGACCCCGGGAACTGTCGATATGCTCACCGAACCGCTTCGCTCCCACTTCAAGTGGCTGTAAGCGGTCGTGTACTGCTCGCGGAGCTCCTTCGTGAGTTGCCAGCCGGTGATGCCGACGAACACGACTTTGCCTTTGAATGCGCCCGGCGCGGATTCGCCCCGGGCGACCTGATCGAACCGGTATGACGGAAACGAAGCGAGGCCGCCGCTGAAATCTAGGAGCGCGTAGGGGATCGGGGTTCCATCTTGCAGATCGACCGCGGTGGGGCCGCTGCGCGGAATGGAGAGCCCACCGACTCGCACCTCGCCCCGTTGAACTTCGATATCCTCGGGCGTGCTCCCCTTAAGCTTGAGGTAGGCGGCGGTCGACAGCGATGGGAGCCACTCGTCTTGGAAGGACAAGGTCGGCATCAGCCAGCGAACGACTTGATCGCCGTCCTGCGGCACCTCGGCAAATCCAGTCGTGGCGTGAGCCTCGAAGTCGATTCCCAGCTTGTCGTCGGCATATGGCGCGTCGATGTTCTTGGAATCGTTTGCGCCGACGAGCCCGCGGTTCACCCGGGAGGTCAGAACCACCCGTCCGCCGGCTCGCTTCAGCGCCGCGTCGAGCGCCCGGTCGTCGCCGGGGCCATGCGGCGACGCGCCGGAGAACAGCACGTCGTAAACGATCAGCGTTGAGCCGTCGCGCACCAAGTGATCGATCACATCCGCGTGCACCTTCCTGGGAGGCGGCCAACTTAGCCCGAGCGACTTTTCGGATTCCTGCTCGAAGCCGACCACGACGATTCGCGGATCGACGAGTGCGGGCCTTGCGCCGCGCGCCGCGAACAGGGCGTCATAGCCGAGGCGCTCGAGGTCCTGGATGACGGCAAGCGGCGGCCAACCCAGCCGCTCCGGGGGCCAGAGCAAAAGAGAAAGGGAGGCGACGGCGGCAGCGAGGGCTACGTTGACTAGGAACCTGAGCCGAGGTCGCAAGTTCCACCGCCCACGCGCCATGCCACAAGCTACCTTGTCAGCATCGGCGCATCGCTTGGCGTTAGAATCGTATGGTTCCCTATGGCTATCGCCGAGGCATCCGCCTCAACCGTGCCCGCGCCCGAGGAAACGGTGTTCGCTCTTGAGAGCGATCTCAACCGCCTCGGAACGCTCGGCGCTGCCCGGCTTGCCTACACAACCACCCACGTCTACCGGCTCGAATCCACCCCGCTTGGCGAAGAGACGGTCGGCGTGTGGCCGCTCACTGAGCTCAGCCGCTCGCGTACGGAGGAGATGGTGGGCGCGGTCGCCTTGCTTGCGGACGGACCGCAGGGCCCGGTTGAGCTGTTCCGCACCACCACGTCCAAGGGCGCCGCGCTAGCCGGCGCTGAGCGGGTGCTTCGCAGCCTCCTCAAAGGCGAACCCATCACCGACGAGGCTTACGTTCCGAGAGTGTGCCCGCGGTGCACTCGACCGTTGCCAGAAGATTCCGACCGCTGCCCCAGCTGCATCAGCCGGGGGCGCACGTTGTTGCGGCTCTTCGAATTCGCCCGACCGCACCGATCGCGCTTGATCCTCGGTGCCGTTTTGAGCCTGGGCGGCACCGCCCTCGAACTTGCCCCACCCTACGTGACCAAGCTGCTCGTCGACGACGTGCTCACCAAGCGCATGATCGGGCTGTTCCTGCCCCTCATCGGGGTTCTCGTGGCTTCCCGCTTCGTGATCATGGGCATCCAGATCGCACGCGGCCGCAACGTCGCCTATGTGGGGATGCAGGTTACGGTCGCGATCCGTACCACACTTTTCGCCCGACTGCAGGCGCTCTCCCTCGGCTTCTACGACCGGCGCAACGTGGGCTCGATCATGTCGCGCATGACCAACGACACGGGCGCGCTCTACGACGTGCTCATCGACGGCATCCCGGTGCTGCTCAACCAAGCCGTCATGCTCGTGGCGATCCCCACCGCGATGCTCCTGATGAACTGGCGAATCGCACTTTGGGCGATGCTGCCCGTGCCCCTTATCCTCTTGGCGGTGCGCTGGTTCCGGAAGCGCATGATGCGCGTATGGAGCCGGTTCTGGCACTCATGGTCGCGGCTGAGCGGCTCGCTGAACGGGGTCTTGCAGGGCACCCGCGTGGTGAAGGCGTTCCATGGTGAGAGCCGGGAAGAAGCGCGCTTCGCCCGACGGGTGGGCGACGTGGCGAGCATGGGCTACGCGGCTGAAGGACATTGGGCCACGTTCTTCCCGCTCGTGATGTTCACGATGGCCACGAGCGGGTTCATGGTGTGGTGGGTCGGCGGGCAAGGGGTTCTCGGCGGCGTGATGACCATCGGCGAACTCACCGCGTTCCTCGGCTACGTCGCGATGATGCAGCAGCCTCTGATGATGTTGCAACGCATCGTCGACTGGACCTCCCGCTCGCTCACCGCCGCCGAGCGGGTGTTCGAGATCATGGATACGCCGGTCGATGTCGAGGACCACCCCGACGCGATCCCGATGCCCGCGATCGCCGGCGCAGTTCGATTCCAAGACGTTCACTTTGGCTACGACAAGTCGCGCGAGGTGCTGCACGGCATAAACCTCGAAGTTGCTCGGGGCGAAATGATCGGGCTGGTAGGCGCGTCGGGCTCTGGCAAGACCACCTTGATGAATCTGTTGTTGCGGTTTTACGACCCGACTCAAGGGGTGATCGAGATCGACGGAGTCGACCTGCGCCGCATCAGGCTCGACGACCTGCGCCGCCAGATCGGGGTCGTGCTCCAGGATTCGTATCTGTTTCCCGGCTCGGTGCGCGAAAACATCGCTTACGGGCGGCCCGAGGCGAGCCTGGAGGAGATTCTCGCGGCGGCGAAGGCGGCCAACGCCCACGATTTCGTCGTGAACTTCCCCGACGGCTACGATGCCTACGTGGGCGAGCGCGGCCAGCGGCTGAGCGGCGGCGAGAGGCAACGCATCGCGATCGCCCGCGCCATCCTTCACGACCCGCGCGTTCTCGTGCTCGACGAAGCAACCTCCAGCGTCGATACCGAGACCGAGCGCTTGATCCAGGAGGCCCTGGAACATCTGATCGCCGGGCGCACCACCTTCGTGATCGCCCATCGCTTGTCGACCTTGCGGAGCGCCGACCGGATCGTGGTGCTGGACGAGGGCCGGCTGGCCGAAGTGGGCACGCACGACGAACTTCTGGCGAAGGACCGGGGCATCTATGCCAAGCTGGTGCGCATGCAACAAGAGGCCCTGGTGCTTCGCGCGAACTATGTAGAGGAATCCGTCGACGACGACAGCCCGCCCGCGCCCTCTCACGCGGAAGAGACCATCGAGGCCACGCGGTGAATCGACGTGCGTCAAACGATGGTCGAACGATGGTCGAACGATGGTCGGACGATTGCTTTGCAATGGCTCTGCGTGGCTTTGCGGTGGGTTTGCGTGGCCTGCGGACGGGCACGACGGAGCGTGCCCTCCCAAATCTTCCCATTTCCGTGCAGGCGGAACTTCAATCCAGCTTCGGTTCATCGGGGCGGGGCCATCGGTTGGAACTTATGGGACGATGCACGGTTCTCAGTGCTCGCATGGTCTGCGGCGACGCCAAGGATGGCGTCGCGAAGATGAGAACCGTGAGCGAGCGCCTGGAGGGCGCGAGCGAACGAGAGAAAACGATGCCCCTCCCTCGAGGGAGGGGGCAGGGGGAGGGTGACGGAAGCAGGGTAAGGCGGCCCTCACGGCGGCTCATGGCTTGCTGTCTGTCGCTCCTCGCCGTCGCCGGAGGTTTGTGCGCTAGTGGCATGGGCGTAGCCCAGAATCGGGTCGTGGTGTGCATCGACCCGGGGCACCCCTCCGAGGTCGGACCGGGAACGCGCGGCTTGACCATCACCGAGCTGCACGCCGCCTGGGTGACGGCGCTGCTGCTCAAAGAGCGGCTGGAAACGGCGGGGCTGACCGTCGTGCTCACCAAGGGGCGGGAGAAGCAAAAGGTTTTCAATCGAAAGCGCGCTGAGACCGCCAACCGTGCGGCTGCCTCGCTGATGGTGCGACTTCACTGCGACGCTTCGAGCGGCAGCGGCTACGCTATCTATTTCCCAGACCGGATGGGCACCCATCAGGGTCATCGAGGGCCCTCAAAGCAGATTCAAGTCGCAAGCCGGGCGGCCGCGAAGGCCTTCCACGATGCGTTCGCCCTGAAGATCGGGCGGAGATTGCGCGACAACGGGCTGCTGCCCGACATTCGAACCGCGATCGGTTCGCGCTACGGCGCGCTTATCGGCTCGATCTACTCGGAAGTGCCCGTGATTCTGATCGAGATGTGCACCCTCACCAACGCGCACGACGACGCGTTCATGGCATCGAAGGAGGGCCAGGCCGCGATGGCCGACGCCCTCGCGGCGGGCACCCTCGCCGCGCTTGCCGGTGGGAAGCCGCCGCCCGCGCCCAAGCCGGTGAAGCGCCCGGCCAAGCCCGAGCCCGAGCAGGGTGAGTGATGCAGGGGTCAGAGTTGATCGACAGGTTTGCGTTCTATGAATGGGCGTATGGCGATCATCTCAGCAACGCCAACCGTGGAGTACTTGCGGAATTCATTGTGCGGAGCGTTCTCGATTGTCCGGCCGAGGTGAGGTCAGAATGGGATGCCTGCGATCTAAAGACTGCCGATGGACTTCGAATCGAAGTCAAGTCCGGCGCCTACCTCCAGTCGTGGAATCAGGCTAAGCCCAGTGTAATTAGGTTTGACATAGGAAGGAAGCGAGGTTGGGACGCTGCAACGAACGAATACAGCGAGTTTCCGGCGAGAACGGCGCAGGTTTACGTCTTCTGCCTGTTCGTGACGAAAGATCGCGACGGTGCCAATCCTCTCGACGTGAGTCAGTGGAGATTCTTGGTCCTTGCTACGGCGCTCATGAATGAGCGCCTGCCGGAATGGAAGAGTGTGGGTGCAAGAACGCTTGAAAAGCTTGGGACTTGGACTTGCTACGCAGAACTTCGCTGCGCGATAGACTTGGCCTCAATGCCGCGCGGTCATCCACCCCTCCCCTGACGGGAGGGGTTTGGGAGGGTAATTCGTCTGCCCGCGCTGGGCACACACCGCCAGCAATTCCGGCCACGAGCCAAGATTCCGGCCTGATCCCTGGGTGTAGGCGGGAAGCAGCAAGAGGGCCAATCACCCCCTCTTTCGCTCGTCCGGCAAGCCGAACGAGCGCCTTTCTCCCCCGTCAAGGGGGAGATGGTTCTGGATCGCCCCTCCCTTGACGGGAGGAGCTTGGGGAGGGTGATTCGTCTGCCCGTGACCGGCGGCCGCTGAGCCGGGAGAGGAAGCAGGGCCTGCGAGGCCGAATCCAGAACGGGTGGCAGAAAAGAAGCAAATCCTGGTCGCTCGCGCTAGGACGCTAAGGCGCGATGCCACGAAGGCAGAGCGCTTCTTGTGGGGGCGGCTACGGCGGTCTAGCTTCCCCGGCATACGTTGGCGCAGACAGCAGGCGATCGGGCCCTACATCGCGGACTTCTATTGCCCGGCGGCTCGACTCATCGTCGAAATCGACGGCTGGAGCCACGATGGCAGGGACCGATATGACGATTCGCGCGAAGCAGGGCTGATGGCGCTCGGGCATAAGGTGATGCGCTTCTCTAACTCAGAGGTGCTGTCGCGGCTGGACTCGGTAGAGGAGGCGGTCTGGCGAGAGTGCCTTTCGCAATGCGGTCTCAAGCCCTACGCTAACCTTTGAGGCGATTGCCCCGATTCAATCACCCCCTCTTTCGCTCGTCCGGCAGGCCGGACGAGCGCCTTTCTCCCCCGTCAAGGGGGAGAGGGTTTTCGGATCACTTCCCGGCCGTCAAGCTCGGGCTACCCGACCTTCGCCGCCGTGAGCCGCTTCACCGCCGCTCGCACCAACCCCTCGAACAGCGGATGGGGGCGGTTGGGACGCGACTTGAACTCGGGATGCGCCTGGGTCGCGATGAAAAACGGGTGACCCGGCAACTCGATCATCTCCACCAGCCGGTAGTCGGGCGAGACCCCCGAGATCGCCATGCCGTGCTCGCTCAGCTTCTCCCGAAAATCGTTGTTGACCTCATAGCGGTGCCGGTGCCGCTCGCTGATGCGGGTGCCGCCATACAGCTTGGCGGCGAGCGAGCCGGCTGTCAGGTTGCACGGATACGCGCCGAGCCGCATCGAGGCGCCCTTGTCCTTCACCTGCTTCTGCTCGGGCAGAAGGTGGATCACCGGGTAGGGCGGGTTGGGCACGATCTCTTCCGAGTTGGCCCCGGCCAGCCCACACACGTTGCGCGAAAACTCGATCACCGCCATCTGCAAGCCAAAGCACAGGCCCAGAAACGGCAAGCCGGTCTCTCGGGCGTATTGGATCGCGCGAATCTTGCCCTCGACTCCACGCGCGCCAAAGCCAGGGGCGACCACCAGCCCGTGCGTTTCGGCCAGCAGTTCCTCCATCGAGCATCCGTTCTCGAGGCCGTCGCTCTCGATCCACTTGATGTCCACACCCGCATCGTTCGGGATGCCGCCGTGCACGAGCGCCTCGGCGATCGATTTGTACGCATCGCCGTTGCCCGTGTACTTGCCGACCACCGCGATCTGGCAGTGATGCTTAGGATGCTTGAGAGTTGCTACCAACTCCTGCCAGCCGGTCTGCTGCGGCTCGCGAAACTCCAGCCCGAGGCGCTCGCAGACGCGCTCGCCCAGGCCCGCCTCTTCGTACTTGAGGGGCACTTCGTAAATCGTCTGCACGTTCAGCGATTCGATCACCTGCTTGGGCGCCACGCCGCAAAACAGCGAGATCTTGTCGCGAACGTCGTCGGGCAGGGGCACGTCGCTGCGGCAGATCAGCACGTCGGGCGAGATGCCGATTTCGCGCAGCTTATAAACCGAGTGCTGCGTCGGCTTGGTCTTGACCTCATGCCACGGACCCACGGTGGGAATGAGGGTGACGTGCACGTACATCGTGTTTTCGGGGCCGTTGTCGGCGCGCATCTGGCGGATGGCCTCCAGAAACGGCAGCGATTCGATGTCGCCCACGGTGCCGCCGATCTCTGCGATCACCACGTCGGCCTCCTGCTCCTTGGCGAGCTTGGTGATACCGCTCTTGATCTCGTTGGTCACGTGGGGGATGACTTGGACGGTCGCGCCTAGGTAGTCGCCTCGCCGCTCGGCCGCGATCACGCTCGAATACACCTTGCCCGTTGTGATGCTGGATAAGGCGGTGCAGGCCACGTCCATGAACCGCTCGTAGTGGCCGAGGTCGAGGTCGGTCTCCGCGCCGTCGTCGGTTACGAACACCTCGCCGTGCTGGTAAGGGTTCATCGTGCCCGCGTCGACGTTTATGTAAGGATCGAGCTTGACGGGGGCGACGGTATAGCCGCGGTTGCGAAGCAGCCGGCCGAGGCTGGCGGTGGCGATGCCCTTGCCGATGCTGCTCACCACCCCGCCGGTCACAAAGATGTACTTGGTCGCCATACTTTTCAGGATCGCTCTGCTTGGCTTTGCAATGGCTTTGCGTGGCTTTGCATGGCTTCACTATCCGACGATCAGCAAACAGACGCACCTCCGGGCGCATTCGCACCCGGCGAAAAACCTCAAGGGGTTTTGGGAAGTATACGCGAAGTCAGGCGCGCTTCGGAGTGAAGCTTGCGCCGCAGCCGCATGAGCGGGCGGCGTTCGGGTTTTCGATCTTGAAGCCCCCGCCGATCAGGTTGCCCGTGTAGACCAGGGTCGACCCGGCCAGGAACCGGGCCGACTTCGGGTCGCATGCCACCGGCACTCCGTCGAACGCGGCGAGCAAGTCGCCTTCACGCGGCTTTACGTCCAACTTCAGCACGTATTCGAAGCCCGAGCATCCGCCCCCCTTCACCCCCACACGCAAGAAGGCGCCGTCGCGCCCATCCTTGGCGAGCAGGGCGCGTGTTCGCGCTATGGCGGCCTCGTCGAGCAGGATCGGGAACGCGCCTGCGCCCTTGATCTCAGAGAGTTTCTCGGTCATCGTCTCATTACCCCCCCACGTTCCCATTCGCCCTTCGCAAGACGCTTGAAGGAAGTCTCTCCAACCGGTCTCGGCAAAGCCTGCTAGGCTTGGGATCCTCCGCCTGGGGGCGGAGCGCCACCCCCCGCTTCGGCGTTGCCTCAGCGACCCCCGCCCTCGTGGGCAGGGGTGAGGTTCTTCTCTTTGGCTCGCTCGCCCCGTCCCGGGTCTCGCTCGCCGTATCTTGTTCGGAACGCCATCCGTGGCGTCCAGGCCACGGCAGGTTGAGCGTCGAGCTCTGGGCCAGAAGCGATGCAAACTTCGCCCATCGCCGGTCGCCCGTCCCCTGCCGCACCCCAGCCACTGCAAAGCCAGCGCACAGCAACGGCAAAGCCATTGCAAAGCTATCGTTCGACAATTGCTCGACCATCGTTCGACTCCCTAGTTCACCGTCCGCAAATCCGCCACAAAAGCGCGCGCGGGGCGGTCGAACGAGGCGCCCGATAAGAGGTCGGCAAGGGTCATGCCCGCAAGCGCGCCGTCCACCGCGGATTGGATCGTGTTCCACAGCGAGCGCACGCTGCAATCCACGTCATGGGTGCAAACCGAGAACTGGCCCGCGTGCCGCGAGCAGAAATCGCCATCGTAGAGCCGCCCGCCCAAGATCGCGAGCACCTCACCGAGAGGCAGCGCCTCAGCAGCGCGCGATAGGGTGTAGCCCCCCGACTGGCCGCGGGTGCTGCGGATAAGCCCGCTCTTGCGCAAAATCGTCAGCAGCTTCGCCACATGGGTCGCGCTGAGACCTTCCTCGCGCGAAATTTCGGGAATGGTCATGCTCGCACCCGGCCCGCGGCGGGCGATCTGCAGCAGGCACCTCAGGCCATATTCCTCTTGGGCGGAAAACTTCATCTCACATCAACCCCAGCATCAGGCGCACTTCTTCGGGAATGCGCTCGAGCGTAAAGGGCGGGTCCCACGTTAGTTCTACGCTCACTTTGCCCACGCCGGGCGCGCTTTGGGCGGCGACCTGCACTTCCCCCGGCAGGCTGCCCGCAACCGGGCACATCGGCGAGGTAAGCGTCATCACGATGTGCACGTCCTTGTCGTCGTTCACCTGGATGTCGTAGATCAGCCCGAGATCGTAGATGTTGACCGGCAGCTCGGGGTCGAATACCTCGCGCAGCCGCTCGACCACTTCCGCCTCGACGAGCGATTTTTGGATCGGGCTCAGTTCGGCAGTCTCGATCTTCTTGGGCATACTCACTCCGTGGTCACCATCTTGTCTACGCCCGACAGCGCGGCCCTCAGCGCGTGCCAAGGCAGGGTGGCGCACTTAATCCGCACCGGATGCTCTCGAACCCCCGCGAGGGCGTTCAGGTCGCCCATCTCGGGAAACTCCCCTCCGTCGGGGCTGGTCACCGCGCCCTGAAACTCTTTGCAAAGCCGTTCCACCTCGCCCAAAGGCTTACCTTTGACCGCCTCAGACATGAGCGAGGCGGAGGCGACGGAGATCGCGCATCCGGAAGCGTGATAACCCACTTCGGCCAGCTGTCCGTTCTCCGTGCGCACGCTCACCGTGATCTTGTCCCCACACAATGGGTTGTGCCCCTCGGAATGGGCGGTCGCGCGCTCCGGCTCGCGCTGGTTGCGCGGGTGCCGGTAGTGGTCGAGGATGATCTCCTGATAGAGCTCGCGAAGGTCAAAGCTCATCCGAAAATCTCCTTCACTTTCTGAACGCCCCGCGCGAGCGCCTCGACCTCTTCGCGCGTGTTGTAGAGGCCAAACGAGGCGCGGGCTGTAGCGGGCACGCCCAGCCGCTCCATCACCGGCATGCAGCAATGGTGCCCCGCTCGGATCGCGATGCCTTCCGCGTCGAGCACGGTGCCTATGTCGTGCGGGTGGGCCGTATCCATCACGAAGCTGACGATCGCCGCCTTCTGGCGCGCCTTGCCGATCAGGCGGACGCCGGGAATATCGGAGAGCAGCGTCTCGGCGTAGCCGACGAGTTCGGCTTCATGCCGTTCGACTTCTTCGCGGTCGAGCGCCATCAGCCACTTGAGCGTGGCCCCAAGTCCGACGACGCCGCCGACGTTCGGCGTGCCCGCCTCGAACTTGTTCGGCAGGCCCGCGAACGTGCTGCCCTCGAAGCTGACGGTGCGGATCATGTCGCCGCCGCCGTGATAAGGAGGCATCGCCTCGAGCAGCGCCTCCTTGCCGTAAAGCACGCCCATGCCGGTCGGAGCGTAAATCTTGTGGCAGCTCAGGGTGTAGAAGTCGGCATCGAGGTCTTGCACGTCGATCGGCAGATGCGGGCCGGCCTGCGCGCCGTCGATGAGCACGACCGCGCCCGCGGCGTGAGCTTGGGCGATCATCGCCTTGATCGGATTGATCGTGCCGAGCGAGTTGCTGATGTGGACGAGCCCCACGATCTTGGTGCGCTCGTTCAAGAGGCGGCCGTACGCCGCCAGGTCGATCTCGCCGTCATCGTTGATCGGTATGGGCCGCACGATCGCGCCGGTCTGCTCGGCCACGAGCTGCCAGGGCACGATGTTCGAGTGATGCTCCATCGTGCTGAGCAGGATTTCGTCGGCCGGTTTAAGGCGTGGCCGCGCGTAGCTTTGGGCCACGAGGTTTATGCCTTCGGTGCATCCCTTGGTGAAGAGGCACTCGTGCGCGTGCCGCGCGCCGAGGAACCGTCGCACGGTCTCGCGCGCGGTATCGAACTGGGCGGTGGCCATCTGGCTGAGGTGGTGGACGCCCCGGTGGATGTTCGCGTTGGACGTTCGCCAGAACTCGTCCATCGCGTCGAGCGTCACCTGCGGCTTTTGGGCGGTGGCGGCGTTGTCGAGATAAACGAGCGGCTTGTCGCCGAGCCGGGTAGCGAGGATCGGAAACTCCTTCCGGATCGCCTCGACCGAAAAGCTCGTTGCGGTGACCATTGCTACCTCTCCTTTTCCAGCTTCGCGAACAGGGTCTGCTCCAGGAGGTCCGCGTATGCGCGCACGCTGATCTTTTCGAGCACTTCGGCGGCAAACGCGAAAACGAGCATCGCCTCGGCTTCCGCTTTGCCAAGGCCGCGCGATCGCAGGTAGAAAAGCGCATCCTCGCGAATCTGGCCGACCGTCGCCCCGTGGGTGCACTTCACGTCGTCGGCGAAAATCTCGAGCTGGGGCTTTGTGTTGACGGACGCCTCCCGCGAGAGCAGCAGGGCTTGGTTGGTCTGCTTCGCATCGGTCTTCTGAGCATCCTGATACACGAATATCTTTCCGTTGAATACGCCGGTCGCGCGCCCGCCGAGGATGCCCTTGTACACCTCGAACGAATTGCAGTTGGGCTTGGCGTGGTCGATGCGCGTGTGGTTGTCGACCAGTTGGTCGCCCATGCCCACATAGGCGCCGTTGAGCAGAGTTTCGGTGCGCTCGCCTTCGATCCGAACGCCGAGGTCGTGTCGCGCGAGCCGCCCGCCAAAGCTGACCGCGTTGGATGTGTAGGTCGAACCGCCCGCCTGATGCACTTGGGTCGCGCCAAGGTGAAAGGCTTCTAGGGTTTCCTGCTGAAGTCGCACGTGTTCAAGCGTCGCCCCTTGGCCCACCGCCACCTCGGTGACGCAGTTGGTGAAATACGTGCCGCCGTGCCCGAGGTAGCTCTCGATAACGGTGGCGCTCGCGCCCTCTTCGACCACGATCAAGACTCGCGGGTGGGCAGCAAAAGGCATCGCGCCCGCTTTGGACACGAAGAGCAGGTGGATAGGGGCTTCGACCTGCACGCCGCTCGGAACGGAGACGACCGCGCCCTCCGCCATATAAGCCTCGTTCAGGCGGACGAACGGCATGTCGAGGTGGCTGCCGAGCTTTCCGTCCGCGATGCCGGCCTGTCGGGCAAGGAATCGCTCCAAAATCCGGGGGATGCGGTCGAACGCATCGGCAAGACTGCCGACGAAAACGCCGTCGGGCAAAGCTTGCGGCTGATCGAGCTCGGGCGCGCGCTCCCCGTTGACGAAGGCGAGGGTGAATAGCGCCAGCCCGCCCACGGTGCCCTTCAGGTTGTTACGATCGACTTTGGCGCCGTAGGCAGGCGCGAACTCGGTTTCTTCGAGGGCGCGGACGTGGGTGTATTTCCACTCCTCGTGCTTTGGGCCGGGGAAGCCGAGGCGGACGAACTCGGCGAGGGCGTTTCGGCGAAGCTCGCGCAGGGTCGCGGGCCCCATCGCGGCCAGCGACGGTTCGAGGGCTGCGTGCGCGGCAACCAGGCTATGGGCCTTCTCGGGCGCGCCGATCATGCGCTTAGACCCCCGCTCCCGCCACGTTTTCGATCTCGCCGTAGCCTCTCTCTTCCAGTTCGAGCGCGAGTTCCTTGCCGCCGCTGCGCACGATGCGACCATCGACAAGCACGTGAACGAAGTCGGGCACGATGAAGTTGAGCAGGCGCTGATAGTGGGTGACGACGACGATCGCCCGCTCGGGCGAGCGCAGAGCGTTGACGCCGTGGGCCACCACCTTCAGGGCGTCGATGTCGAGGCCGGAATCGGTTTCATCGAGCACCGCCAGCTTGGGCTGCAGCACCGCGAGCTGGAAAATTTCGTTGCGCTTCTTCTCGCCGCCGGAGAAGCCCTCGTTGACCGACCGATTGAGCAGCGAGGGATCGAGGTCGAGCTGTTCCATCTTCTCGCGCACGAGCTTCATGAACGTCGACGCGTCCATCTCGGGCTCGCCGCGGTAGCGGCGCACGGCGTTGATCGCCGCGCGCAGAAAATAGGTGCTGCTCACGCCCGGAATCTCGACCGGGTATTGGAAGGCGAGGAAGAGCCCTTCGCCCGCCCGCTCTTCGGGGCCAAGGTCGAGCAGGTCCTTACCCTGGAACCGGACCGTGCCCTTGGTGACGTCGTAGCCGCTCTTGCCGGCAAGGATCGAGGCGAGCGTGCTCTTGCCCGAGCCGTTCGGGCCCATGATGGCGTGCACCTCGCCTGCGTTGACGGTGAGGTCGATTCCCTTGAGGATGGCCTTGTCCTCGACTCCGGCGTGTAGGTTTTTGATTTGAAGCATCGTTTGGGCGAAACCGCCTCCTGGCGGAATCTTTCCTTTTTTGTCTAGTTTATCCTACGCGCAATGGCGGGGAGATTGCTGAGGGTCGTCGAGCGCTTGTCGAACGGTTGTCGAACAATCGCCCGAAGGCGCCTCACAGCCCTGTCGCGCGACGGAGCCTATTCCCGAAACAAAATCGACCCAAGCCCGATCGCGAAGCCGTCCAACCCCCGCACCTCGCGCACGGCCAGCTTCAGCCCCCGCATAAACGAACTCCGATCCATCGAGTCGTGGCGGATCGTGAGCGTCTCCCCTTCCGACCCGAAAAGCACCATCTGGTGCGCGAGCAGGCCGGGCAGGCGGACCGAGTGGATGCCCACCTCTTGGAACGTGCCCCCACGCACACCCTCCACCTTGAAATGGGGCGCTGGCTTGGTTGCTGGCTTTGCTACGCGCCCGGCCGCAATCCGCTCGGCGGTGAGCATCGCCGTCCCGGAGGGCGCGTCCTCCTTGCGGTCGTGGTGCATCTCGATGATTTCCGCGTCGGGCATCCAGCGGGCCGCCATCTCGGCAAAGTGCATCATGAGCACCCCGCCGATCGCGAAGTTGGGCGCGTAAAGGCCGGGCACGCCGGTGTCGCGGCTTTCGGCTTGAAGCTCGCGCAGATCAGCGACCGTCATGCCCGTCGTGCCGATCACGGGCGAGATGCCGCGCTTGAGCGCAATCTGGGCATGCTGGGCAGCGGCCGAATGGTGGGTGAAGTCCACCATCACGTCGGGCCGTGCGCGGTCGAGGGCGGCGGCCAGGCGATCCTCGATGACGAGATCGGGCTCCTTGGCTTCGAGGAGGTCGCGAACGTTATCGCCGACGCAGATGCGGTCGACTGCGACGACGGGTTCATAGCCTTCGTGCGGGCTCAGCGAGCGCAGAACCTCCCGGCCCATGCGCCCCGCCGCCCCGACCACGGCGATCCGGATCGTAGCATCGGTTTGTTGTTCCCCGCTGGGCATCGGATCCTCCCGCGCCCTGGGCGCGGCATCATTGTATCTGGGAGCGTTGCGCGACGAGATGTAAATTATAGCGACAACAAGGCCCTTGTAACACTGCAAATATGTGCCATAATGTTATCATGACGATGAGTCCACGGACCGAACTGTTCGGCTCGAGGCGCCGAACACAAGTGCTCGAGTTGATTGCACTGCTAGAAAACAGCTACGCCACCGAAATCGCCCGCCTCGTCCGCGTTCCACTACGCACGGTCCAAAGAATCATCCTTGATCTTGAGGTTGAGAGGATCGTCGTTACTCGAATTTCCGGTCGGGAGAGGTGGGCGAGTCTCGATCGCAGATCTCCGATCTACGCCCAGCTTCGAGAGCTTCTACTCGCCTTGGCCGCCAGCGATCAAGAAGTGTGGGACGCCGCGACGCGGCTGCGCAGGCGACCTCGCCGCATCGGCAAACCGGCATGATCCCTGACCTCGTCATCGGCGCCCGAGACACGCTTACCGACGTGGCCTTCAAGGTTTGCACGGCCCTCAGCCGCGGGCACTTGACCGCCGTCTTGTCAGGAGGAGGCGCCGCAACCGTGTGGAGCGAAGGCGCCTATCAGTCGGGCGATCTCGATTTCATCGTCGAGTTCATGGCAGGCACCGTCGACCTCGAGCAGCCTATGACCCAACTCGGCTACGACCGTCAAGGGCGACACTACGTCCATCGGCGTAATCAGTTCATCGTCGAATTTCCGGATGATCAAATCCTCATTGGGTCGGAGTCGGTGACCGAGTACGATTCGTTAACGAAAGGAGTGTTGAAGCTTCACATCCTAACCCCCACCGATTGCGTGCGGGACCGCCTGTGCTCATTTTTCTGGTACACGGATATTTCGGCGCTTCAGGCTGCGGTGCTTGTCGCTTCAAAGCAAGTGGTCGACATTCGATTAGTGGAGGATTGGGCTGCCCTTGAAGGCGAGTCAGCCAAATTCGCTGAGTTCATGCGGGCGTTCACCCGCAACGCCTAGCCCCCCGCGATGAGCAGTCGCGCGGCGCGCACGCCAGCCTCGTACGCCTGCTCGGTCCGCCCGCCGGTGAGGCCATCGGAGGCCACCAGCAGGCGGCTGTGCCCACGGTTTACCGCTTCGAAGGAAGCCAGGCCCTCCGGCTGGCTGTACTTCCACCTTCGCACCGCCGAGACTTCGGGCGAATCCCATCCCGGGCCGTACAGCCGGTCCAGGTACTCGAGCGCAAGGTCGATCAGGGGCGGCTCGCCGTTATCGAAGTGCGCCTTGCTGTAAGCGCCGTTGAACTGCATAACGAAGGCGGTATGCCCGGCGGGGGCGCGATCCGGGCACTTCTCGGTCTCGATGCTCAGCCATCCCATCGGATGGCCTTGCTCCGCATCGACGAGCGCGTGGTAGTGCTGCGGAGGCAGCTCCCGAGCGAACCCGAGCATCACCGCTAGACAAGAGCGATAAGGGGCGTTGGCGAATGCGCGAGTTTCGCCTTGAGTCCAAAGCAACGTGGAACTCTGGGGAAGCGGCGGGGTGAGGATCACCGCGTCGAACGTCTCTCCCGAGAGTCGGTAGGCGCCATTCGAGCCGTCGATCGCCTCGACCGCGACGCCAAGGCGCACGTCGAGTCCTTTGGCAAGCAGAATTGGGAGCCGGTCGAGGCCACCGCGATACACGTAGCGCGCCGTGAGGTTGCGTTCTGGGTCGCCCTGACCCACGCGGAGCGACCGGTGCACATAAATCGGCTTGACGACCTCGACCAGGTCCTCCTGGGGCAGCTCGCGTAGGAGCACGGTTTCGATCGCAAGGCCACGAGGCGCCACCGACGTCGCGCCGGAATCGAACGCGTAGCCGCCCGCGCGAACGGTTTCGACTCGGCCGCCGACCTGGCTTGATTTCTCGAAGATGAAGGACTGATGGCCCGCCGCTCGCAGGTCGCGCGCCGCCGCCAAACCGGCTAGACCCGCGCCCACGATGCCCACCCTCATGCCAGGGGCGTTTTACCCTTCCGCGCCTTTGGGCCCAAAGGTAGACTCGCCCCGCTTTGAGCCTGCCGCACCTCACCGTGGTGGTGCCCGCCTACAACGAGGCGTCGCGCCTCGGGCCCAGCCTCGGACGGATAGCCGCTTACTATCGCGCGCAGGCTTACCCATGGAACGTGATCGTGGCGGACGACGGCAGCACGGACGACACCCGTCGCATCGCCACCGACTTTGCCAAAGGGAATCCGGAGTTCACGGTTCTCAGCTATTCACCCAACCGGGGCAAGGGGTGCGCGGTGCGCACGGGGATGCTCGCCGCCGAAGGCGACATCGTGCTCTTTATGGACGCCGACCTCGCCACCCCGCTCGAGGAGACTGGCAAGCTGTTGCCGCACCTAGCGGAGGGCGCGCAAGGGGCGATCGGAAGCCGGCCGCTTAGAGAAAGCCGGTTGGAGCGCCGACAGCCCAAATGGCGCGAGGCGATCGGTCGCCTTGCCAATAAGCTGATCCAGACCTTCGGGGTGCGCGGCATCCAGGACACGCAATGCGGATTCAAGATGTTTACCCGCGAGGCGGCGCATGAGATATTCCGGCGAAGCAAGCTCGACGGATTCTCGTTCGACTTCGAGGCGCTAATGCTCGCCCGCGACCTGGGTTATCGGATCGACGAAGTTCCCATCCGCTGGGCCCACCAGGAAGGCTCCAAGGTCGTGTTCTGGCGCGACTATCCCCGCGCGTTGAGGGATTTGGTCAAGCTGAGGCTGATGGGTCGGAAGCGGCGGATGTCGGTTGTGGTTGACGCCGAGGACGCCTGACTGGCCAGGGGACGACGGGAGGGGCGCGCTCCTTCGTGCCCGTCCGGACGCCATGCGAAGCCACGGCAACGCCATCGCAAGGCAACTGCAAAGCCAAGTTCAAAGAATCTGCACGTCGTGCGCGCCCTTTTGCAGTTCGCCGATAACCGAGGCGGATTCGCCCGCCATGTGGAGCCGCTGAATCACGGCGGAGGCGAGGTCTCGCTCCAGGAACAGCACCATGCCGATTCCCATATTGAAGGTCCGGAACATCTCCTGGTCGGGTACCTCAGCGATCGACTGGATCAATTTGAAGATGGGCGGCGGGGTCCAGGCCCGTCGTTCGATGGCGGCGCGTATGTCGGGCGGCATCACGCGGGGCAAATTATCGTAAATGCCCCCGCCCGTGATGTGAGCGACCGCGCGGATGCCCTCGAACTCCTGCAGCAATGGATAAAGCGCCCGGAAATAGCACCGATGCGGTCGCAGCAGTTCGTCGCCAAGCGTGACTCCGCCCAGGCCGGGCACTTCGTCGCGCACCGAGAGGCCGCCAACTTCAAACAGCGCCCGCCTGGCCAGCGAGAAGCCGTTGGTGTGAAGCCCGTCGCTCTGCAAGCCGACAACCACGTCGCCTGGCATCATCTTAGGCCGTGGCAGCTTCTTCTCGCGGTCGACGACTCCTACGATCGCCCCAACCAGATCGATCTCGTCGTCGACATAAATGCCCCGCATCTCGGCCGTCTCACCTCCGATCAGGGCCATGCCCACCTCGGTGCAGGCGGCGGACATGCCGCCGAGGATCTCCTCGAACACCAATCCCGAAAGGCGAGACGTGCCGAAATAATCGAGGAAGAACAGCGGCCGCGCGCCCTGGCACAGGATGTCGTTCACGCAGTGGTGCACGATGTCGCGCCCGAGGTCGGAAAATCGCCCAACCATGGCGGCCACCTTGGTTTTGGTACCCACCCCGTCGATGCTCGAGACGAGCACGGGCTCGTTGAGGCCAGAGAAGTTCGCCCGATACAGCCCGCCAAAGCCGCCGACGCCGCCAAGCACGTTTTCGTTGTAGGTCGCTTGAATACCGCCCACCACCGCCCGCAGCGCCCGCTCGGATTCGTCGATGTTCACTCCGGCGGCGGCGTAGGTTAGGGGTTCGTCGGGCATGGGGCGACTTTACCCGCCGGGCTCGGAAGGTAATCTGAGCCCGCAAGCGAGCCGGTAGCTCAGCCGGTAGAGCATCGGCCTTTTAAGCCGTTGGTCGTGGGTTCGAATCCCACCCGGCTCACTTCAAGGGCGCAGCCTCAGCGCTCGCGCCAGGTCTGAACCTTGAGCATGTAGAATCCCTTATCGCCCGGCATCGCGGGGGGCATGTTGTTCACCAGGCTCGGAACCTGGTAGATGCTCGGCACGTTATTGCCCATGTCGTAGTAGTCGCCCACGAACGTTCCCGCAATCTTGTTCTGCTTGGCGCTCACGATCTTCCCTTGGGCGTAGAACGCGCCGCAAAGGGTGAGCTGAGACGATCCGTTGCCGGTGGCGAGGTTGATGTTCTTCCGCGAGATGAAGCCCACCGTCGTGGTCGTCGGGAAGACCAGCCCCGAGGCGGGCGTGAAGTCGCCGTCGATGTTGATGTTGCCAGTCGAGTAGAGCGTTCCATTGCCGGCGAAGGTGATCGAATCCTTGCTGCCGATTTGAAGATCACCTGCGAACTTGACGATGCCGGTTATCGTGAGCAAAGCGGCAGGTATGCCATGGCTTCCCGCTGGCGTAAAGGTGATCAAGTTGCCGTTCAAGTCCGGGCCGTAGGCAAAGGCGGTCGTCGTCGAGGTGATCGTCAGTTTCGGGCAGACGAGGCTCTTGGTTTGCAGGTACGTGTCCTGCGTAGTCCAAGATCCGCCGCCGGTATCGGTGTAGACCGGAGCTCCGACGCCATAGATCACCGGGTAGGTGATGCCTAGGTTGCCCACGTCGTAGCCGTTGGTGGTGCCGTTGTCGCTGTACACGTGCGCCGAGCCCTGGTTTCCCGTGTACCCGTCGTTGACGTACATTCCGTCGACTGTCGCCTTGTCCGCTCCCGCGTTAACAGGCGAGCTCGCGCCGATCGTCGCCGATCCGTTGATGCTGATCTGGCCGTGCTTGGCCCGCACTTCGGTGCCGAGGGTTTCGACCCCGTTCACCTTCGGCGCGGCGGGAATCACGCTGGATAGGCTCGACGGGATGCCGTAATAGTTATTGCCGATGTACGCCGCGCCGCTCATCGTGTCGTCCAGACTTGTTTGGGTTAGCGGCGGATCGTACACGCCGTTGCCGTTCAGGTCGTTGTAAGGATCGGGGCCGACGTAGTGGCCGACTCCGAGGAGATCGGCATAGGGCTCGCCCGGATCCCAGACGCCGTTGCCGTTGGTGTCGGTGAACGTGTCGCCCGCGAAGTAGGCGCCGATGCCCGCCGCATCGGTGTAGGGCTCTCCGTCGCCGAGCATGTGCACGGAGCCGCGGATATCCACGTTGCCATTGATAGATTGGCCCGACGCGCCGGCGCCGGCGAAGATCGCGTTGTTCCAGATGCTCACGTTACGGGCATGGATCAGCGTGCGGAAGCTCTTGGTGAAGGTGCTGTACGTTACGGTCGAAGTCACCCAGGCGTACGACGTGTCGCTTTGCGGCTGGATGGTCGATGACGCCGTGCATCCGGTGGCGATCGGTCCGAGCACGTCGGTTAGGTTGTATTCCTTGGACTTGAGCACGCCCTTGTTTGCGGCGAGATCGCTGAAGGCGCGCGCAACCGTAAGTTCGAGCCCCCCCTGGGCGGCTTGAACCGTGATCGCCTCGTCGCGGTCGCTCTTCACCCGGCGCATGGCGGCTGCGGAAAAGCCGGCGACGCCGATGCAGAGCGTGGCCAGGACCACGAGGGCGAGCAACATGACGACGGAGACGAAGGCGCGATTGCGAAGCATTAGGATTCCCTCAGCATCACCGCGTTCTTCAGGCGCTGGTACCGCACGGTGCCCTTGCTGGTACCGCCTGAACCGACCTGGGTGATCAGGTTGATGGTGACGGCTTTATAGCCGCCCACGGTCGAAAACGAGAACGGCGCGTAGGCCTGATTGTATTGGCTAGAGCCCGGCAACGGGTCGGTGCCGATGATATTCTTAACCAGCACGCGGTTGGTGGCAAGGTCGGTGAGCGTGCCGGCGGTGAAATCGACGTTGTAGCCCCTCGCCACGCCATCGGAGACGATGGGCGTCGCCACTTCCTTTTCGCCCGTCACCGGATCGACGATCGAAGACAGCGCCGCGTTGTTGAAGGTGATCTTGGTGCCGGAGTTCAGGATCGTTACGTTCACGCCCGGCCGGAGCGCATCGGCGACGCGGCGCATGGCCTGGGCGTTGGGGTTGGTGACGGTAACGTCGTTCGCGGTGCGGGTGAACGATTTCAGCCCGCTGATCAGCAGGGCGCCGTAGCCAAGAAAAACGAGCGAGAAGAGCACCGCGCCCGCCATGATTTCGACCAGAGTAAACCCGCGACGGCGTTTCACTTGTAGCCTCCCACGATCGTGCCGGTGGAGAGCGTTCGAGTGACATTGTGGGGCGTCTTCCAGGAAATCGTGATGTCGGCCCGCACCGAAGCCGAGTCGATGTTCGTGAAGTTCACGGTGGCGCTCGCCGCCTTGAGCATCTTCGCAGGGCTGTAATACGAGCCGTCGTCGAGCGGAATGTTCGTGAACGAGTACGGCAAGGCGGCCTGGCCCGTATCGATCAAGTTCATCTGGCTTAGCGTCGTTGCGGTTAGGTCGGTGGTCTTCAAGAGCTGAAGCTGCTCGATGTAGCGATTGGCGATGAACGTCGCCTTCGCCTGGTCGGCCGCCATGATGTCGGACGCCCTCGCCTCGGGCATAACCGAATACAGCGCGGTGGCCGCCATCGAAAGGATGAACAGCGCGCAAAGCGCGTCGATGAGCACCACCCCCCTCCGCCGCAAGGTTCGGGATGCGTTCTTCACACTCCTCAAGTCGGCTACTCGGGGGAGGGCTCAAATACAGGTTCGCGTAAATCCGGTTCAAATACGGGCTGGGTTGAGTCAGGCCATCGCGCCCGCGAGGGCCTCGATACTCTTGGTCCCGCTGCCTGTGTTGAAGAGCACGATGCGCTCGCCAGGCTTCACCCAGCCAGTTGCCACCAGTCGCCGGAGGGCTGCCAATGAAGCGCCGCCTTCGGGTGAGGCGCACACGCCGGTCGTGGCTCCCATTTCGCTGGCGGCGGCAATGAGTTCGCGATCCGGCACGGCGACGGCGCAGCCGCCCGTCTTGCGGAGGATGTCGAGCATGATGAAGTCGCCGATCGCGCCAGGCACCCTCAGTCCTGCGGCGATCGTGGTCGCGTGTTCGATTGGCGGGGCTTCGTGCAAGCCCTGGTCGAACGCGCGAACAATGGGAGCACAACCTTCGGCCTGGACGCTCACCATGCGAGGACGCTTCGGCCCGATCCACTCGAGCGCCTCCATCTCTTCGAAGGCCTTGTCCATCCCGATCAGCCCGGTGCCTCCACCCGTCGGGTAAAGGATAACGTCGGGCAGTACCCATCCGAGTTGCTCGGCGATCTCGTAACCCATCGTCTTCTTGCCCTCCACCCGAAAGGGCTCCTTCAGGGTGGATACGTCGAACCAGCCCTCCGCCTCTTTGCGCTCCTGCACCATCCGGGCGCACTCGTTGATCAGGCCATCGACGAGGGTAACGCGCGCTCCAAAGATCTCGCACTCGATTCGATTGGCAACCGGGACGTCGCGTGGCAGGAAGACGTGGGCTTCGAGCCCAGCCCGGGCCGCGTAGGCGCTCATCGCGCCCCCTGCGTTGCCCGCCGAAGGCACCGCGAGCTTCTTCGCGCCCAGGTGCTTGGCCATTGGGACCGCGACCGCCATCCCACGCGCCTTGAAGCTCCCGGTGGGGTTCAGGGCTTCGTCCTTAACCCACAGCGTGCCCGCCGGCAGGCCGAGCCGCTGGGCGAGCGCGTCCGCGCTCAGAAGCGGCGTGCCCCCTTCGCCAAGCGAATCGGGCTCAACCCCCTTTGGTAGGGGCAACAGCTCTCGATAGCGCCAAAGATCGTGCCCGCGAGAGGCCGAGCCCGAACGCTTCAGAGCCTTGCCGACTTGTTCGAGATCGTAGTCGACGCGAAGCGGCTTGCCGCATTCGCAGAGGTTGATCAGAACATCCTTGGGATATGAGTTTCCGCACGCAAAGCAAGTCAGACATCGAACGAACACGGCGCTCGCAATCTACCCGCTGTAAACTGTAAGCGTGACCCTCAACGAATACGCTGCCGAGCGCAAGCTGCTCCTCCATGAACGGCTCAAGGCTGGCTTGGAGCCGCACGAGGGCGAGTTCGATGCGGCCATCTTTCGGGAAGCGAAGGCAAAGGGGGAGCCGCAGTTGGGGGTGACGCGCTATGAGCCGCGGGCGATCCTCCTCGAGTTCATTTACCCCGATCCAGGCGGGGCCGCGATCATCCTGACCGTGCGGCTCGATCCGCCGGAGAGGATCGTGTTCCTTCCTGTGCCGCCATGGGTGGTCGAGACGATCTGGCAGGGCGACATCGATGGCAGCTACCACTTCGAGAGCCACGCCCGTGCGTTGCTGCGGGAATACGAGTCTTGCCTGGCGGAGACGGCTAACGCTGGCCGCTTTGGTCCGCGCGCCGCGACCCACCGAGAGTAGACCCGGCACATGCAACGGTTGTACGACCTCGGCTTTCTCTCAAGACGAAGTTTGTCGAGCCATGACGGAGGCAACCCTTGAAGCGGGCGATCGTCATCGTGCTCGACGGGTGCGGCGCCGGCGAAGCGCCCGATGCGAGGGCATTTGGCGACACCGATCACCCCGCCACGATCCGCCATGTCGTGGAGACGGCGGGACCCTTGAAGGCGCCGAACCTAACGAGGTGCGGATTCTTCGACGCGTGCGATGTGCCGAGCGGGAGGAAGATCGAGGCCCGCTACGGACGACTTCGCGAGCTGTCGATGGGGAAGGATTCGGTCACCGGGCATTGGGAGATGATGGGAATCCGGACCGAGCGGGCATTCCCGACCTATCCACGGGGCTTCCCCAAAGACCTGGTGAACTCGTTTGAGGCGGCGATCGGAAGCGAAGTGCTTGGTAATCGGGCCGCGAGCGGCACCGAGATCATCGCCGAGCTCGGAGAGGAGCACGTTCGCACCGGCCGGCCCATTCTCTACACAAGCGCCGATAGCGTGTTCCAGATCGCCTGCCACGAACGGGTCGTGCCACTCGAACGGCTGTACGAGGTCTGCAGGATCGCGCGGGGGCTTTGCGTCGAACCCGACAACATCCAACGAGTCATTGCCCGCCCGTTCGTGGGCGATTCGTCGAGCGGCTTTACGAGAACCGGGCACCGGCGGGATTTCCCCATCCCGCCCCCACCCAATCTCATCGATCGGATCGGCGATGTGTTAGGGCTCGGGGTCGTGCCCGAGCTTTTCGATCATCGGGGCTTTCGGAACGTTCCGCGCACCCAAAGCAACGTTGAGCACGCTAAGGCGTTGGCCGCCGGCATGAATTCCGACGCGCGCTTCATTTTCTCGAATTTCGAAGACTTCGACATGCTGTACGGGCACCGCAACGACGTGGCTGGGTTTGCCCGCGCGCTCGAAGGGTTCGACGCCATCCTGGGCGAAGTTCTTGACCGATTGAAGCCGGATGACCTTCTGATCCTCACCGCCGACCACGGCAACGACCCCACGTCCTCGTCGACCGACCACAGCCGCGAATTCGTGCCCTTCTGCGCAGTGGGGAACGGACTCGAGCCAAAGGCGCTCGGCGACCTGGATGGCATGTGGGCGGTTGGCATGGCGGTGGCGACCTGGCTGGGGGTCGAGCCGGGGTTTGAAGGGCCGCCCACATTAGCCTAAGCCCGGTGGATCTTTCGCAGACTGTAGTCGAGGCCGAACTCGAGCCAAAGTGCCGGTTCGCCTCGGATGCCAAGCACGCGGCGTGGATTCACGCAGCAAGCTCGGATGGCAGCATCGAGGCCGAAATCCTCGGCCAGGATTCGGAAGGCATTGCGCAAAGTGATGGCGCTCCCCGCCAAGGCGCCGCTTGAGACCAACCGCACATCACCCTTGCCTACGACGCAGTCGTGTCCCCACATGGATAGCTTCGTTTTCTCGGCCAGACCGGAAGCCTTCGTGCCATCGCTGACCGCGACGATTGCGCGCTTCCCCTTGCAAGCTAATAGAGCACCCGCCGCCTCCTTGGCGACGTGCACCCGGTCATAGATGAGCTCGGTGACCAAATCGCGATCGGTCAGGGCGACTCCAACGAGGCCAGGATCGCGATGGTGAAACTGCCGCATGGCGTTGAAGGTGTGGGTCACGCCGCGAGCGCCCGCGAGCGCGCCCGCCCGGGCCTGGGCGACGGTGGCGTTGGAGTGGCCCATGCTGACGTGCACGCCGCGCCTTGCAAGTCGAGCGATGAGCGCAAGCCCGCCGGACCGCTCCGGGGCCAGGGTGACCACGCGCAGGCGTGGATCGTCCACGATCGCATCCCACGAGGAATGTCCGACGGGGGGGGCTATGATTGCTTCGAGTGGCTGCGCGCCTGGATACTCGGGGCTGAGAAACGGCCCTTCCAAATGGAAGCCACGAATCATCGGATGGGCTTGCAATTGGGCGAGAGCAGCCGCCACGCCCTCGAGCGTGGCAGAAACGGTCGTGGGCAGGAACGCCTCATACCCCTCATCCGCCAGTCCGTCGCACAGGCGAGCCATGTCGCCTCCGCTCGCCTCCATGAAATCGATCCCGAACGCGCCGTGGATGTGGAGGTCGACGAACCCCGGCGTCAGGATGCCCCCCGCGGGCTCGGACTCCTCCGGCGTCGTAGCAATTTCGGGCCGGCCCCGGCTCCAGGTCACCCGGCGGGGGCGCACGCCACCTCGCCCCAACGTCAGCATCACGCTCATACGCGCTTCGCGAACCCTCCGGGATGTTTCGTCACCCACCCCTCCATCTCGAGGTCGGTCAGCTCGGCCAGCAGTTGCGCGGCGCCGAGACCAGTCTGCTCGGCGAGCCGATCGGTCGTGATCGGATTCTCTGTGAGGGCGGCGAGGATTGCTTCGCCGACCGACGAAGCCGGGCTCCGCTCGGGCGCCGCAAGCGCCGCAGAGGTCGGAAGGCCGACGGCTTCGAGGACCTGATCGGGGTGATCGACGAGTGTTGCCCCATCGCGGATGAGTGCGTGGGAGCCCCGGAAACCCATCTTGTCGATCGTCGCTGGAACGACAAACACTTCTCGGCCAAAGTCGTTCGCCGCGTGGGCGGTCGAGAGGGCGCCCGAGCGCTCGGGAGCCTCCACGACAACCACCGCTCGGCAGAGCCCCGCGATGAGCCGGTTGCGGACCAGAAAGCGGTAGCCGGAAGGCGATGAGCCAAGGGCAAATTGGCTGACGAGGCAACCGTGCTCGCGAATCTGCATAAAGAGGCCCGCGTGGACGGCTGGATAGACGCGGTCGACCCCACCTGCGAGAACGGCAGCAGTGCGCCCGCCGACCGCCAGAGCGCCCCGATGGGCGGCCGAATCGATGCCAAGGGCGCCACCGCTGATCACGGTGGCTCCTGCCCGTGCTAGCGCTTCGGCGAACTTGGAGGCGACCGCCTTGCCGTAGGCGGTGGCGCCGCGGGTGCCGACAATGCCAACCGCAGGCGCCTGGAGGCAAGCCGGGTCGCCCCAGACGAACACGGCGGGCGGCGCTTCGCCGCTTGAACGAAGTCCTTCGGGGTAGTCAGCCTCGGCCAAAAGTCTCACCCCTGCCCTCAAGGCGCCCTCTATGGCGGAATCCGAGGCGTCTCGCACCCGATCGGCTTCGGCGCGGCTGAGTAGAGGGTGCGACGCGATCTCATCTCGGCTCGCCCTCCTCTCGCGCACGACCGTGCCAAGGATTTGGCGCGCTCGCGCGGGCGACAGTTCGGCGGCGGCGAGCCACTGCCAGAGGCGCTCGTCCATCAACTCGCCGAAGTTGGGCTCGGCCCTAGCCGCCTCCGCGGCCTCCGCGACCGCCGCCGCCCCCGCCTCCGGTGTCTCCTGGCTGCGGGCCCAGAACCGGTTGGCCAAGGGGCTGCAGAGTGTTGTCTACCATCAAGATGAAGGTCTCTTCCGCTCGATTGCCCGACCAGTCCACCGCCTGCACGGTGATCGTGTGCTTGCCTTCTCTCAGCGGCCGGTTCTCTTGCGTGATGTGAAGCTTGACCAGATATCGACCGTCCTTGTTGCGTTCCGATTCGACCGTCTTCCCGTCAACCGTGAACTTGAGCGTCTTGGGATCGATCCCCGAAGCCTCATCCTCGATTTCAAAATAGAAGGTCATCGGCAGACGGCCAGATATCTGATCGCCCGGGTTCGGCCACACCATCTTCACCTCGGGCGGCGTCAAATCGACGCCGGTCTGTTTGTCGAAGGCAAGCAAGCTCCCGTCCTTCACCATGACAAGCAGCGTGCCGCTCGCCACGATGGCTGGGCCCGAAGCCGAAACAACATTCGAAAAAGTGGTTGTGCCCCCCGCCGATGCGACTGCGATCTTTCCTGTGACCGGCTTGATCGTGAACACCCACCGCGTGGATGATGTGCGAGTATCGAGAAGCAGCAAGTGTCCGCTCGTAGCCGGGAGCAGAACGTCGGTTCCGATTACGGTCGGCTCGGCAACCGGATACGTCCCCGTCGCGATCGGCTCACGAAGCAGCGGCCTCCCGGCAAGATCGAAGGCGGCGAGTTTGCCCTGCCGCGAGACGACGGCTACGCCCGAACTCGACACTCCCGGCTTGAAGGCGATGCTCTCGCCCAGATCCTGCTGCCACTTGGCCGTCCCGGTTAGGGTGTTGACCGCAGCCAGGAAGGTCCCGGTAGCCACATAAACCGTATCGCCAAATACGACGGGCACGACGTCAGGCGAAACGAACGTGAATCTCTGCCGCCAGAGGACCTTCGCGCTGGTCGCGCTGATGCCAAGCAGCTCTGACTCGGCATTGAAGGCGAGAATCGTCGTGCCGTAGGAGGCGATATCCCCGACGATCCTCTCGTAGGTTTTCGCGTTGCTGGCCGTACTTCCATAGATCGTAGCGTCTGCGGGAGCGGGAATCTTAAAGGGGTCTTGCCATGCGTCCTCGCCGGTCGCGAGAGACAGGGCGATGAAGGTGTTATCGGTCAGGCCGACGACGGCCAAGTTGCCCGCAACGACTACATTGGTGAGAGCATTGGCGATCAGCAGGCGCTGCCAACGTTGTTTGCCGGTGGCCGAATTGAGCGCATAGACTGTTCGGTTCGATCCGAGCGCGAGCAACGTGTCCCCCACGAGCACAGGCGCCTCTTTGAACAAGGCCGTTCCGGCAACGCCGGCCGGGAAGCGCCACAGCGTGTTGCCAGTAGAGCGATCTAGGGCATATATCCGCGGGCCGAAAGAGAGATAGAGCACGTCGCCGCTCACGATGGGTGAGCTGGTGGGAACGACCGGGGTGGGCTGTGACCAGCGCCAAGAAAGCGGGGCGGGGCCGTTGAACTGGGCCCGTGCCAGGCAGCCGGCGAACGCCAAGCCAATCAAGAACATCAACCGCAGCCTCATACCTGCCGGTCCCCCTCTCGGACTGATCCCATTACCAAGCATTGTAGTCGTCCTTAGACCCGCGTGTCTACGAGGTTGGACGTGCTTGCTGCCGCGTTGCGTCACCTTTGACCCTCGTTCACTATCCGCTTGTCACCGACTCGAGTGGTCGCGCGATGCGAATCGAAGTATTCGAGAAGCGGAATCGCGTACTTGCGAGACGTTCCGTGCATGTCGCGGAATTCGGCGGCAGTGAACGGACGGCTTCCGGCAAGCCGGGCGGTATCGGCGATAATCCGGGTTATCTGTTCTTGCGTGTAGAACAGCCCTTCGCCAAGCGAGAGAACTTCGCCCGCCTGGACGCCTAGTTTGAGAATCTCCTCAATCGCCTGAACTGGCGCGGCGACCCGCTGGGCGAGCTCATGCGCAGTCGGCGGGCTCACGCCCGACGTCGCCAGTTCCTTGCGCACCCGATCGAGAAAGCGCCGTTGCCGCTCGGTGAGCCGAATTCGGAAGCCCGCCGCCTTGATCGTCGTGCCCGCCGCTTCTAGATACCCTTCCGCGGCCAAGGCGGAGACGATCCGGTCGAGCGGCTTGCCGCTCCATGCAAGCCCAGCCCGAGTGACCGCCTTCTCCCGGGGTTGCCAGGGCGTCATGGGCTCTTCATCGTGGATCGCAGCCAGGACGGCAAGGAATCGCTCCGACGCCTGCTGAAAGGCCGATGCTCCAAACCACAAGCCTGCAAAGCCCCTCGCTTGATCGCTGGCGACGAGGGCTTGGAACGCATCGCCAAGAGCCTGGGGCGTCTTGCCGAGGCGGCGGCAGACCTCCTCGGTCGGCAGGCCGGCTTGTGCGTCGTGTAGCACCTCCATGATCGCTTCCTCGTCCGTGGCGGCCTTTGGCGCCTCGACAACTCGCTCGCCCTTGCGGCGGAGCTTGGCTTGCGGGACGCGAATGAGACCTCCCCCCAACAGCTTCGGAGGGCTGTAGCGGCGCAGGATGACAGGCTGGCCAAGGGCGCACGCCACCGGTCCTTCCAGCCGAAGCTGGGCTAGAGAGTCGTCCGAATCGCTGAGAAACAAACGCCCGATCGCTTCCTCGGAACCGATCGACGCCCGGATTCGCTCACCGTGCCGGGGGCGCTCGAGCCATTCGCATGCCGCGTCGAGGCATCGGGTTTCGAATAGAGCGCCAAGCGCGCCGATAGCCTGACCGCGATAAAGATCTTCCTCTCGTACACCCGCCAGGTTAAGAGCCACCCGCCGCCCAGGCTCGGCCAGCTGAATTTCCTGCGAATGCGAGTGAATGCCGCGAACCCGCACCTCGATCGCTCCGGGTTGGATTTCTGCCAGGTCGCCGAC
>JACOSL010000027.1 GCA_016179045.1 Fimbriimonas ginsengisoli
GGGGTGGGTGGCTGCATCATCCCATCCTATCCGCCGGAGATCCCCCCTCATATCACCCAGGTTCGTGTAGCCTCAACGCCCCGCGAGTAGACTCTGGGTGACGATGAGCGCCACGTTCCTCGAACTCCCGCGCGATTCCAACCAGGCCCTCGGCATCGGCCGCTACGCGGTGGATTTCCTCGCCGGCAAGCTGGGCCCGGGGCCGTCGCGGGTGGTGCTCGAGCGCACGCGCCTGTTCCACACCGACGCCGTGCTCTGCGGCTCCTCCGCGCTCGCCCTCGAAACCAACGCGCCCACGTTGCTGCGCCGGGAGGCGCTCGAATACCCAGACGCGCCCGGCGCAACCGTCCTCGGGGGGCGGCAGCGCGTGAAGGCGGAAAAGGCGGTGGTCGCCAACTGCAGCGCCGTGCGCGAATGGGACAGCAACGGCACCAACTTTGGCTACAACCCCGCCCTCGGCCATACGGCGGGCGAGTTCGGCCACAACGACTACTATCCGGTCGTGATCGGGGCCTGCCAGCAGACCGGGCTCGGCGGAGAGCGGGCGCTGCTCGCCATGGTCTGCCTCGACGAAATCCGCGGGCGGCTCGCCGAGGTGTTCAGCCTCAAGACCTATAAGATCGACCACGTCGTGCATGGCGCGATCGCCTCCGCCGCCGTGTATGGCGCGCTGATGGGGGCGAGCCCCGAGCAGATCGAGAGCGCGATCGGCATGGTGGTCGCCCACTACGTGCCTTGGCGGGCGATCCGGGCGGGCAAGCAGCTGAGCGATTCGAAAGGGGCGAGCGCAGCGATCAGTGCGGAGGCGGCGGTGCTTTCGATGAAGCGCGCGCTGGCCGGCTTTATCGGCCCCGGCAACATCTTCCGCAATCCCGAAAGCCTGTTCCGCCAGTTCGTGCCGACGGGGGGCGAATCGCCGTTCGATCTCGTGCTCAGCCATTCGGGAGACGACTTCGCGGTGATGGGGATGCACTTCAAGCTGGGGCTGTACGAGCACCAGTCGGCCGGCGCTTTGCAAGGCCTCCTGAACCTGATCGAAGCCCACGCCGACCTGCTCGCCCCCGGGCGCATCGCGCGCATCAAGATCAAGGCCTATGAGCCCGCCTTTGGCATCATCGGCGATCCCGCCAAGCGCGATCCGCAAACCCGGCAGTCAGCCGATCACTCGATGGTGTATATCGTCGCCACGATGCTGCGCAAGGCGGTCGAGGCCGGTCTGCCGGCGGGTCAGGGGACGGATGGGCTTTGGAAGGCGCTGATGCTGATGCCGGAGGACTATAGCCGGGCAGCGATCGCCCACCCCAAGACGCGCGAGTTGATGGCGAGGATCGAATTCGAGCACGGCGGAACGGAATACGACGCCCGGTACCCGGACGGAATCCCGACCTCGGTGGCGATCATCGACTCTTCGGGTAGGGAAGTCGATAGCGGGCTCGTCATGTATCCAGCCGGGCACGCGCGGAACGTGGAGGCCGATCTCGCCGGCATTCTGGAGGCTAAGTTTGAACGCATGGCGGCGCTCGCCGTGCCCGATGGGCACGATTCGGCCGCGCTGATCAACCGCTTGGGGGCCCTGGGCTCGCTCGACGCGGATGGACTGCTAGGGCTGTACGACTTTCCGATCGCGAGCCGGCCTGGCGTCGACTAGCTTGGGCGCGCGGTGGCCGCTTTGACCTGCGCCTCGATCTGGGCGACGTGGCGCTTGGCGTGGGCCTCTTGAATGGCGAAGCAATCGGCCAGGTTCATCGTGATGAACGACACGATGGGGTTGCGGATCGTGGCCGAGCCAAGGTCCATGCCCTTGCAGCCCTCGGCGATCGCGATGATGTCCTCAAAGGCGTTCTTGAAGCGGTCAAGAACCTCGGGGCCGTAGGGTCCGGGGCCAGGAACGAGCTTCTTAGGCATCGGCCCCTTGCCATCTGGGCCGGCCGCCTTGATTATCAGTTTGCCGAAGAAGGTGAAGTGGAGGGCCTTGTCGGCGGTGGATTTCTTCGCCTTCACGAGCGCGTGGTTCATTGGGCTGACATAGCCTTCCGCGCCGAGGGCCAGATGCTCGAGGATCTGGCCGATGCTAAGGACGGCGCCCGCCGGCCTCGCGTTGATCGCGGTCGCGTCGAGCCCCTTGACCGCGTTTTCGGCTCGGTGCAGATAGGCGCGCACCCGGGTCGGGTAATCCCCAAGGAACTCGGCGGAGGTCATGCCGCCATTATGTCGCCAGGTCGAGCGACATCGCGGTGTAGCGCCTAGTTACCGCAAATCCGTGGGCCTCATAGAATGAGGCGAGTACGGTCCAGTCGATGATGCAGCGGCGCGCGCCCCGGTCGCGCAGGCGCTCTAGCGCCGAGCCGAGAAGCGCATCGCCGAGGCCGCGCCCGCGAAGCGCCTTCACCACTCCGATCGGACCAAGGCTGCACCAGTTGGGGCCGAGCGAGGCGCGCCAAACCGCTCCCCCGAGCGGCAGTTTCGCCCCCTCCTGCTGAAGCAAGGCGAATCCGCTGAGCGAGCCATCGACGAACAGGCCGAACACGCACTCCGGCCCTTCGCGCCGTGCCTTATCGGTGACGTCGAAACGCCATCGAGGCGAAAACTCGTCCTTTAGCAGCCGGTCGAGGGTCTTCATGTCCGCCTCATCGAGCGGCCGGAAGGCAGAGCCCTCGGGGAGCGGGCGCGGCCTGTAGTCCTGCAAGTCCCGCTCGAGGTCGAATATCTCGCCGCCACGTCGAAAGCCGACGCGCTCCAAGCTGGCGCGCAATCCGAGGGCATCGTCCGGGCAACCGGGCAGGAGGTGCCTTGAATCCTGTCCCAGCACCAGTCGGGTCGCCCCTCGTCGCCTCACGGCATCGATTGACGCGCGAAGGGCTTCGTCGCCTGAGTCGGGGCTCGCGCACGCGAACGCGCAGAGGTGAGCATGGCGCGCTTCACCGCCCGGATACAGCGTTGGAGTCGCTGAGGACTTGATAAGGGAACAAGCCACGAAACTTGCCCCATCGGCCACCGCAAAGGAAGCATCGAAGTCAAATGCGGGCGAATCGACCGTATGGAGGCGGAGCATCTCCAGGTCGAGCCGAAAGCGCGCGGGGTAGAAGCGATTCCAAAGGCCCTCGACCTCCGGCAAGTCGGCGCTCTGAAAGCGCCGGATCGCCATCAGGCCTTGGCGGCCAGATGCCGAAGATGCTCGCCGTACAGCATCAGCGCCTCGCGGGTGCGTTGGATGCGGCTGATCATCCCCCCGTCGTCGCTCCTCAGGAAAGCCTCGACGGTGGGCGGCGCGACGAGCGCCTCGAAGGCGTCGGCCGAGGCGCCAAACGCCAGCCCCTGCTCGGCATCCTCCGCGCTATACCTAAGGAAGGCGACGACAAAGCGCCTCAGATTGGGATAGTTGTCCTTGATCCAGGTGCGCAACCGCTGATATTCGCGCTCGAGGTTGGCCGACGGCCCGAGTTGGGCGGCATCGCACAGAGTCTCGATTAGCTCCTCATAGTGGCCGTAAAACACGATGAGTTCGGTCTGGCGCTCCTCGACCGGTGGCATAGAAGCGACCGCCACGTTCTCGCGCCGATCTCGCACGCCGAGCAGCACGCGGGTGGCCATCGAACGGGCCACTTCGAGCGCCGACCGGCCCCGGAGGCCCAATCTTCCATGTACCCGCTCAGCTGCCATCACCCGCCTCCTTGCGCTTTTCAACATAGTTGAGCCGCAAATCTCTCACTAATCCGTTCATCCGCCGCCTGTCGTCTTCGTCGAGCTTGGGGTCGACGACCGTCGCGAGATAGGCAACCAGATCGATTGCCGTCTTCGCCTGATCTAGGTCCTTCTCGATTTTGCCGGTCACGGGGTCGGGCTGAAGCCCGAGCTTGCACCAAGCGATGCCCGCCAATTGCTCGGCCATCACCGCCGCGAGCAGATGCACATCGATCGGTTCCTTCGGCTCGCCGGCGGCCTTGTCCATCTCCGTGGGACCAGACGCGCGCGCGTCGCCCAAAGTCGTGCCGATTTCTCTCCTTCGGGCGACGTAGATGCCCAAGGGTAATCTGCACGCCTCCCAATGGACAACCAGGTTGAAAACGTCATCGTCGTCGGCTCCGGCCCGGCGGGATACACCGCCGCGCTCTACGCGGCCCGCGCCGATTTGAAGCCTCTCCTGCTCGCCGGCCCCGAGCCGGGCGGCCAGTTGATGATCACGACCGACGTCGAGAACTATCCCGGCTTCCCGGACGGCGTGCTAGGGCCGCCGCTGATGGAGCTTTTTCAGAAGCAAGCCGAGCGGTTCGGCGCCCGCGTGCTCTTCGAAACGGTGTCGAAGGCGGACCTCTCCAAGCGCCCGTTTCGGATCTGGTCGGAAGGAGCCGAGCGCCAAGCTCAAACCCTGATCATCGCCACCGGCGCTTCCGCGAAGTGGCTGGGCCTGGAGTCCGAGCAGACCTTTGGTGGCCACGGGGTGAGCGCCTGCGCCACCTGCGACGGGTTCTTCTTCCGGGGCAAAGAGGTGCTGGTGGTGGGCGGAGGAGACACTGCGATGGAAGAAGCGAGCTACTTGACCCGCCACTGCTCGAAAGTGCTGCTTGCGCACCGGCGCCAGGCGTTCCGGGCGAGCAAAATCATGCAGGATCGCGTTCTCAGCAATCCCAAGATCGAAGTGCTGTGGAACACGGAGGTCGACGAGATCCTCGGCGAATGCACGCCGATTAAGAAGGTGACGGGTGTGCGCCTGCGCGACGCCGTATCGGGCGCGACCAAGGAGCGTCCCATCGATGGAGTGTTCGTCGCGATCGGCCACAGGCCGAACAGCTCGGTATTCGCCGGATTCCTCGACATGGATGCGGTCGGGTACGTCAAGACGCAGGCCGGTTCGACTCGAACCAACGTGCCGGGAGTGTTCGTTGCGGGCGACGTTGCCGATAGCGTTTACCGGCAGGCGGTGACCGCCGCCGGAACGGGCTGCATGGCGGCGATGGACGCCGAGCGCTTCCTCGAGGCCGAAGGCCCGCACGCATGATCGGGTGCCTGGCGGGGTTGGCCCTGCTGCTGGCACGCCAGGACTTGCACCACGGGCTCATCCTTCCCAACCGCACTGGCCGCGCACCCATCGTCATGCTCGCTCCCGCCGAGCAGCGGCTAGATCCCCCCAAGCTCTCACCAAAGCAGGGTTGGATGTTCGAGTGGGTGGTGCGCGGATACGCACAACTTAGCGTCAATAACATGGTTGAATCGCCAAGGCTGCGGGTCTTTTCGCAAGAGCATCGAGACGAGGGCGATCCTGCCCTCCCGGTCGCCCGGATGCTGATGAGACTTTGGGAGATGAACGTGCGCGAATACCGGGTCGACCATGCTTATAAATACAATGCGCAGCTTGTGGACTTCTACTTATGCTATGGCGGCAAGGCAGGAGGCGAGCAGCTATTCGGGCGGGACGACGAGGGTGGCAAGCCCCACGACGTCAACACGGTTTACATATATGACCTGCGGAGCTTTTCGAGCCCGGTCGAAATGGCGCGTGAGCTCTCCCACGAATACGGCCACGCTTCGCTTCCGCCTGTGGGCGGCTATACCGCTCCCGAGAACTGGGCGAACGGCTACTTGGGCGAGAAGCTGTATCTGCGCTACTTGCGCGACGCGATTGCGGCAAAGAGACTCGACCCGGACGACGCGTTAGGCGCGAACCTGCCTTCCTTGAACCTATGGGTGCGCCGCAACGTCGATCCGCTCGTGTTGCGGTCGGCGACGGGTGATAAGCCATCCACGGCGCTCGCCGCCAGGGGAAGCGTCGGAATGGAGGCGTTCATCGGCCTAGTTCTCTACGTTCAAACCCTGTTGCCACCGCGCGCATTCGCGATGGCGCTGTGGGGAATCGGCTCGACGAAGGCGGAGGACTTTCTCGATTCCACTGTGACCGCCGTCTCCTCGATGAAGTCGGTCACTTTCCGAATCCCCGCCGTCGTGAAAGGCAAGTCGATTTGGCTGCCCATAGGCAAGGGCGAACTTGCAGGCGGGACGATCACCGAGCGTGATGGGAATTGGGCCAAAGTGAAGCCAAGCGGTAAGGGCCCGATTCGAGTGACCAATCCGGGCTAAGCGGGCATAATCCGGTGCGTGAACCGATGGGGCTGGGGGCTGCTTGTCGTCGTCCTCGCCTGCTTGCCGATCCTGGCTCGCCGCTCGACGTCGCCCGCCCTGCTGCGCGATACCGACACATCGGAGTTGCTCAAGGCCGTTCGCCTACGCCATTCGCCTCTGAGTTGGTTCCTCGGCGACTGGCCGCTGCAAAATCACTTCTACCGCCCTGTCGTCGCCATCTCGTTTGAAGTCGACTCGGCCGTCTACGGGGATCGGGCGGCGGGATATGGCCTGACGAACTCATTGCTTTGTGTGGGGTGCTTGCTTGCCTTGTTCTGGTTCTGCGCCGAACTGACAGGATCGCTCAGCCTCAGCCTGATCGCCGCTTTCGTCTTTGCTCTGTGGAACATCGATTCGGGCGCCGTGGTTGCGCCTGGCGCTGCCTGGGCCTCCGGCGGGATCGCCTCGATGGGACTCATTCGCCATGGATTGAGGGTGCGGCACTGGCTGCCCGCCTCGCTATGCCTTGCTTTCCTTTCGTACGAACTCGGCGGCATCGCCGCCTTGTCCTTTCGAATGTCGTGGTGGCTGCCTGGGCGAACCGCCTCGCTGATGGCCCTCTTCGCTCTGATTTCCCTTGCCTCGTACGCTAGGCTCGAACGGATTGGTCCTGATCGCATGCCTCCCCGCGAGCCCACGGCGACCGATCTTCCTGCCACGCGGACGAGCGGGGCCCCGTCTCAGGCGACGGGACGTGAGTGGCTCTGGGCCCTGCTTAGTCTGGCCTGCCTAGCACTGGCGCTGGCGAGCTATGAGCAGGCGGTCGTGCTGCCGGTGGCGCTCCTCGGAGTTGGGCTCCTGTTTCAACTTGGGGGGCACCGCATTCGATGGCCTTGGCACGCGGCCTCCTGGGCTTTGCTGTTGCTCTACCTGGCGATTCGCAAACTCGTTCTTCCCGCGGGCGTTTCGGGCTACCAATTGCAGCAGTTTCGTCACGGGGTCACGGTTGCCTGGTCGATCGCTCGTTACGTCTTTCCGGCCAGCTTCGATGCTCGCGACCTGCTCTTCGGAGGGCTCTCGGGAGCCTTGTTGCTGAGTCTGGAGCCGCTACGGCAGGCTTGGGCCGTCTCCGCGAACGTGGTCGCATACCTGCAGATTCGGCGTCGGCTGTGGGTAGGGCTCTGCGCTTACGCGCTTTCGGTCGGTTCGTTCCTCCCGATGGCCTGGCTTAAGCCGTTCGAGCATTACCATTACCTGCCGATGGCGTTCAGGGCGCTGTTCGTCGCCGTGCTGGCAGCGGTGTGCTTCGACCTGTCCGTTACCGCGGTGTCGCCCCGAGCGCGGCAAGCGCCGCCACGGCCTTCTCCCGCACCTGGTTCGCTTCTTCGTCCGTAAGGTTGCCTCCGAACTTGCGGAGTTGGAGCGCGAGCCCAAGCGAGTGCATCCCAGCCGGAATCCCCTTCCCGTCGTACACGTCGAACAGCCAGTGCCTCTCGAGTAGCTCGCCGCAGGCGGCCACTATGGATTTCTCTACCTTTTCGTACGGCAATGCCTTAGCGATGAGGATTGCGATGTCCCGTCGGACGGCGGGGTTGCGGCTAATCGGGCGGTAGGTCGCTGAGTCGGAAGCTGCGTTGCAGAGAGCGTCTATGTCGAGCTCGGCCATGACCGTGCTTTCTGGCAAGGAGATCGTCTCGGCGATGGCCGGGTGAATCTGGCCGAGAACGCCGATCGGCTTACCGCAACAAGACAGCATGGCCTGACGGGTCGGATGAAGACGGGGATCGGTGGTCGATGGTGACTCGAGCTTCAGTGCAGCCCCGATCGTCATGGCAACCTCGAGCAGTGCGCCCTTCAAGCTGAAAAAGTCCGCTTGTGGCGCCACTTCGTGCTGACGATTGGGGGGACAAAGCGCGCCAACGCTGAGCAATGCGACGTTGCGATGTTCGACCGGGCCATCTCCCCCGCCCGCAATGACACGGCCGACCTCGAACAGGTGCAGGTCGCTGCCTTCGTTGCGAACGGCGGCGTCGGCCAGGCAGGGAAGAAGCGAATTGCGCAAATATGCCATCTCGGGCGAACTGGGATGGCGCGGCCCGACTCGCGTTCCGCCACTGTCGAGGGGGTGCAGATCGCGTAAGGAATGGCTCATGAGTTGAGAGAACCCAAGCCGGACGATGCAGTCTCGAACCTGGTCGACGCGCGCCTCGAGACCGAACACCCCGCCCTGCAGGGTCGCCCCATGTGGCAGGCATTCGGGGATTTTCTCGTAGCCGTGAACTCGCCCAAGCTCCTCGATCACGTCGCATTCGCGAACGACGTCGGGACGCCATGAGGGCGGGGTCTCAATGAGCGGCTCGCCATCGCCCGACACCTGAAAACCGAGGTTCTCTAGATACGATTTCGCCTGCGCGGGCTCGATGTCCATGCCGAGCAGGCGATTCGCCTGGCTTAGGCTCAGTTCGATGCTCAGCGGATCATGGCGGCCCGGGTAGACGTCGACTAAGCCGCTCGAGGATGCCGGGCTGCCGGATTCCGAGAGGAGCTGCGCGAAGCGGTTCAGCGCGGCGACCACGCCCTCGGGATCGACGCTTCGCTCGAATCGGTACGAAGCCTCAGTGGAGAGCCCAAGTTGTTTCCTAGTGCGGCGAACCGAACCGGCGTCGAAATGGGCGGATTCGAGGAGCACCTGGCTGGTCCGAGCCGAAACCTCCGTGTCGAGGCCGCCCATGATTCCCGCCGCCGCCACCAGACGCCTGGCGTCGCAGATCATCATCTGCCCAGGCGCAAGCTCCCGCTCGACTCCGTCGAGGGTGGTGAGCTTCTCGCCCTTCCGTGCGCCGCGCACGACGATGCGGCCTCCTTCCAGTTTCGCGAGGTCGAAGGCGTGCATCGGCTGGCCGAGCTCGAGCATCACGTAGTTGCTGAGGTCCACGAGCAGGCTGATCGGCCGCATGCCCGCCTGGCGAAGACGCTTCTTAATCCAATCGGGAGCGTCGCCGTTGGCGACTCCGGCGAACAGGAGGCACGCATACCGGCAGCAGTCGGGCGTCTCGATCGTGACCAGCCCCTCGCCTCCCTCGGGTGGCGCGCCGGCCTCCGCGAATCGCGCCGACGCTCGCTCGTAAAGGATGGTGGGCGTCGCGTGCGGCTCCTTTGCGAGCACCTCACGCGCCAAGCCGAAGGCGGAGAGACCGTCGCCACGGTTCGACATCACCTTGACGTTTAGCACCGGCTCGCCTTCGACCGTCTCCAGTTCTTCGAGCTCGAAGCCAGCCATCGTCAGCAGATCGCCAGTCTGCGAGGCATCCAGCTTTGTCTCGACGAAGTCGAGCAGCATGCGATAGGGAAGCTTCATGTTCCGCGCGCTCCGTCGCTAGCCATGAAATTGCCCCAGGAAGCGAAGGTCATTTTCAAGGAAGGGCCGCAGGTCCTCGATGCCGTGGGCGATCATTGGAATCCGCTCGACCCCCAACCCGAATGCGAAGCCCGAATACCGCTTCGTGTCGATGTCGTATCTCTCGAGGATGTTTGGATGGATGAGACCCGCCCCGCCAAGTTCCAACCACTGGCCGCCGAAAACCTTTGGCGACGAGATCGCATAGTCGACGCCCGGCTCGACGAACGGGAAGAAATCGGGCCGGAAGCGCACCTTGACCTCGCCCCCAAACATGGAGCGGGCGAAGTGACCGAGCGTGCCCTTGAGGTCGGCCATGCTGATGCCCTCGTCGACCATGAACGCATCAACCTGGTGGAAGGTATGCGAGTGGGTGCGATCCACCGCCTCGTTGCGGAAGCAGCGGCCGATCGCGAACGCGCGTAGCGGAGGCTTGGTCACTTCGAAGATCCGGCCTTGCAGCGCGGTGGCCTGTGTTCGCAAGAGGCGCTCGTCATCGATCCAGAACGTGTCCTGCTCGTCCATCGCGGGGTGGTCCTTCGGATAGTTGAGCGCGTCGAAGTTGTATTTGGCCAGCTCGAGATCGGGCGACTCGTGGTATTGAAAGCCGAGCCCGGAGAGCACCGCCTTGATCTTGTTCATCGCTTGCTGAAGCACATGCTGTTGGCCGGATCGCCACAGCCTGCCTGGCATCGTGACGTCTATGCGCTCAGCTTCGAACTGGGATGCATGCTCGGTTGACTTAAGTTCGCGTTCGCGTGACTCGATCAGCGCCTGCAGGCGCTGCTTAATCTCGTTGACTTTCTGACCAAACAGGGGCTTTTCCGCCGCGGGCAAGGCGCCGATCAGCCGTGTCACTCCGGTGACGAGGCCGCTCTTACCCAGGTACTTGATCTCGAGATCTCGCAACTCGGCCGAGCGAGCGGCAGCACCAATCTCCGCCGTCGCCTCCGCCTCTAGTTCTTCGACCGTGCGCATCGACCACTAAGTAAGGCCGATGCGCGGGCCCGATTGCAACCGGGATGGCCTCACGATTGCGCGGGCCTCGGTAGGGGCGGCGTCGGCGAAGGGGCGAAAGCGGCGATGCTGCGTGGCACCCACGCTACGCCGGAGATCTCGCCGGCTTCAACTCGGGTAGTGCCGATGGACGCGGCTCCTCCAGGAAGTTGGGCGGCAGCCTCTTCGCTGACCGCAAGCCCTCCAATCGGGCAAACCTTTTGCAAGTGGGCGGCCACGTCGATCACGTGGGCGAAGCTGACGCTTGTGAGGTCGCCCGCGTCGGGGGCTACGACCGGTCCTGCATGGACGCCGGCACGCAGCCTGAGAGGCACGCCGATCTTATTGCGCAATGCGTTGAACTCGAGGATGCCGACCTGCAGATTGCGGCCGGCGCCGACCGCCTGCTGGGCCGTGTCGAACGCACAAATCATGCCGTCGCCCGCCGTCGAGTGCACTCGGCCGCCATAGCGCCGCGCGACCATGTCTACGAATCGGTGATATTCGGTGAACGTGAACTCCACGTTGAGAGGGTCTGCATCCCTCTTCATCTGGGTCGAGCCAACTACGTCCACGCTCAAGAATGCGGCGCTCTGCTCGCCCGAACGAAGCTTGTCCTGAAGCTCGACGAGTTGGGAGAGAAGTTCGCGCCGCTCATTGCTGCGATCCTTGAGCCCGAGAAGGTGATGGTTGTGGCTGACGACCAGTTGCAAGAGCGACCCTCCAATGAGCCCCAGCCCCGCCCAGAAGATGATCCAGTACGAACTGGATTCCGGCAGGTTAAGAATGAAGCCGAATATTTGGTACACGGGGAACCAGCCCGCCCCGAGGATCACTCCCGCGACCGCCGCCGTGCGCAGGTTGCGGCAGATCGCCAAGTTGTACAGTCCAAACATGGCGAAGCAGATTCCGAGCAGATCCATTAGCGCACCGGGGTTCGGCAAGGTACTTCGCGCGGCAAGGTAACGCCCAAAAACGCCGAAGGCCTGAGCGAATCCGATGCCAGCCGCCATGAGGCCGCTCGTGACCCATCGCTTTACGCTTGGTTCGAGGCTGAGAAAGGTTGATCGCCAGCGGTAGAGCACGCCCTTGCGCGCGGTTTCGCCGCGCACCTTGACCGCAACTCGCACCGCCTCTTCTGGGATGCCGGTCGCTTCCGCGATAGCGAGGATGGCGGAATCGTCGAGCACGCCCCCGTTGGTCGCGCGTAACCGCTCTGCGAGATCGAGGAGTTGTTCGATCCCGTGCTCGGTGATATAGGCGTCGGCCGTAACTTGCTGGCTGAGCAAGGCGGGTTCCCTCTAGCCAAGGATTGTACTTGAGCGCTCGCTTGGCCGCATTTCGGATGCGCTCGCGCACTAGCTGTAGAATGCTACGAACCATGCCGCCGAGCCGCTACGAGTCCGCGGTCGAAACGTCGAGCGCGGGCCTTGCCCTTGAGTTCGCCCTCTTGGCGGTGCTCGGCCTGGGGCTAGAAACTGCCTACCGGCCCTCCGCTGCCCTCGCCCATGCGTCGATCGAGGCGATCCAGGCTAGTCCGGTTCTCAGATGGGTAATGGCATCCCACCACTGGGGCGCCGCCGTGCTGTTCTTGCACGCGGGCGGACAGCTCAGCTTTCAGCTTTGGAGCGGCTCGTATGGGCGCGCCTTTCGACGCTCATGGTTCCTTGCACTGGGCATGGCGTTGGCGGGGGCCGGATTTTTGGTCACGGGCAACCTTCTGCCCTTCGATCGCCACGGGGTGCAGACCGCGATGATCGAAAGCTCGGTGGCTTCGCGCGTGCCGGTAGCGGGCCACGCCGTAGCCGGATTGATGCGCGGCGGTCCTTTATTTACGGGCGGCGCGCTTCCTGCCTGGCACGGCTTCCACGCGATCGCATTGCCGCTATTAGGGTTAACGGCGATCGCCCTCTGGCTAGCTGGGAAACCTCGTCCCAGATGGCGTCTGGCGTTCGTTCCGGTGGTGCTGGTGGCGATGTTGGCGCTGGTCCCCGTGCCGACCGGATCGGCCGCCACGGCGGCCGATCTCGCGACTTATGACGCCCGGCCCGGGTGGTATGTGTGGCCGATGCATGGGCTGCTCGATGCGTTCTCACGCATCGACCCAAGCCTGGGTTGGGTCGGATCGGCCCTCGCGCCCGCGCTGCTCGTCGGGTTCTTGGCGAGCCTCGCCTTGTTCTCCAAGTTCTGGACCGTGGCGAGGGTTCGCGGAACAACGATCTGCGCGGCCCTGTTGATTGCGGCGACGACTATTCTCTATGGTGGCTCGCCAGCGCCGATCCTCGGAAATCGCGATCCCGTGGGAGGTGGGGCGTCTGAGGCAAGCGGGAAGGTCTCGATCCCGGTCGACGCGGTGCTTGCCGCTCGGGGCCGCACGTTGTTCAACTCGATGCCTTGCGCGGGGTGCCACGGTAAAAATGCCCGCGGGACCGAAGACGCCCCCAATCTATTCGACCCAAGGCGGAGGCACTTCGACCCCGATTGGGTCATGCGCTTCGTGCGGAATCCGCGCTCAATCCGTCCAGGCTCGACGATGCCCGCGTTCCCGAGGCTGACCGACGACGAACTCCGGGCAATCGCCGAGTTCATTCGCTCTTGATACGCCCGGAGAGCCCGGCGCCCTAGCCTCCCGGTGATAAACTAGTCGCCCTCCCGATGCGCCACTCGCCGATCTCACTAGGTTGGGTTCTCAGATGACGATCATTGTCCTCGGCATGCCTCGATCGGGTACTTCGCTGCTCGCCAAGCTCCTTTTGGACTGCGGGCTCGACTTTGGGACCCTGGCCGAGATGGCCAGGCCACACGAACTGGACAACCCGGACGGATATTGGGAGAACGTCCGCGTCATCAACCTGAATAAGGCGATCTTAGCGGTGCTCGGAGGGTCCGAGGTGGCCCCGCCCAACGTGAGCCCCGGGTGGAGCAAGGACCCCAAGATGCGCGATCTCAAGCGGAAGGCGCGCGATTTGGTTGCCGACCTGAGCGGGCCTCCGTACTGGGGATGGAAGGACCCCCGGACGATGCTCACCCTTGAACTCTGGCAGGCCGTATTGCCCGACGCGCGGTACGCGTTCATCTTCCGAAATCCGTTTGAAGTTGCGCTGTCCTTTGCCAAGCGCAACGACTATCTGAGGCAGCAGGACTTCGTCGGCCTTCATCACTCGGTGATGCTCTGGCGCCTGTATCACGAGGTGGCGCTGCCGCTGCTGCCCCCGGATAGAACGGTCTTCGTGTCCTATGGCAGGCTCATGAGCGATTGCGCGGCCGAGCTTCCGAGGATAGTCGAGGCGACCGGCTTGCCCGCTACGGAGGGCCAGATCGTCGCCGCCCGGCAAAGCGTCAAGCCGGAGCTTTATCGGAACCGCTTTCCCGACTCGCTGATACGCGAATCGCCCGCCGCCGAAGTGGTCCGAGATATATGGGAGCGGCTCGTTAAGCTCGCTGGTGAGCCGGAAGCGTCGGAAACCAGCGATGGCGAGCAGGTGCGCATGGTGCGCGCCCTCTTTGAAGCGGCCTTCAAGCATTTGGGCTCTGCCGATGACCAGGTCGAGGTGTGGCGTGATCGGGCATTCCAACTGCACGCCTACGCTAGAAAACTGGAAACCCAGCTTGGCATCCGCCCAAGCGAACAGACCGGCCTCGCGCCGAAGTAGAAAAACGGGCGGGACCTGGGAACGAGCATCGCCTGCCCCTCCGTACACCCTTTCATGAGCCCGGGACGCTGGCAGGGCGGCCTAGTTGACTCGCCCCCGTTTTCGCCGATTTGATGCGTTTCACGGGCGGGCTTATGAATGACGACTATCGTGCTTGGCATGGCCCGATCGGGTACGTCATTGCTCGCCAAGCTGCTCCTGGACTGTGGGCTCTACTTTGGACCCCTCCACAAGTTCGTCAAGCCGCACGCTGTCGACAACCCAGATGGGTACTGGGAAAAGGTCGGCATCGTCAGGCTGAATCGGGCGATTCTTGCAACCCTGGGCGGTTCCGATGCGGCCCCTCCTCCGTTGAGCCCAGGGTGGAGCCACGACCCCAGGCTCGAAGACCTAAGACGCAAGGCTGGCGCTTTGGTTTCGGAGTTCGACGGTGCGCCCTACTGGGGGTGGAAAGACCCGCAAACGATGCTGACGCTCGAACTGTGGCAGCAGGTTGTGCCCGATGCCCGGTATGCGTTCATCTTCCGAAATCCGCTCGAGGTGGCGATGTCCTTCGTGAGACGCAACGACTACCGGCTGGCGAACGAGGAGTTCTTCGACCTCCATCGGGCCCTGATGCTCTGGCGTCACCATCACGACCTGGTGCTCGCGTTGCTGCCTCCCGAGCGGACGGTCTTCGTGTCTTACCGCAAGCTCATGAGCGATAGCGCATCAGAGCTTCCGAGGATCGTTCAGGCGACGGGTTTGCCCGCGACCGAAGAGCAGGTCGCCGCTGCCAGGCAAAGCGTCAAGCCAGAACTTTACCGGAATCGGTTTTCGGCATCGCTCGTCCGCGAATTGTCCGCGGCCGAACCGGTCCGAGAGCTCTACGAGCGGCTGACCCATCTGGCAGGCGCGGCCGATGAATCGAACCCAAACTCGGAGGAGCGGGAGGCGATGGCGCGCATCCTGTTCGAGGAAGCCTACCGAGATCTGAGTGTGGCCGACCGGGAGCTTGCGTCCTGGCGCACTCGGGCGTTCCAACTGCACGCGTACGCCAAGAGGCTTGAGGCGCAGCTAGGCGTGGGCCCGGGCGAGGGCGGCGGCACTGTGCCGAAGTAGGCGCTGACTGCGGGTGGTCTAACCACATCCCGTCGGCGGAGGGGGCGGGGTGTCGGTGGAGCGCGTCAGGATGACCGAGCCGGGCAGAACATTCGTGCCGCCGCTTAGCGGGCTCGGCAGTGGCGCGGTGCAGGTGGAAATCGTAGGCGCGTAGATCAGGGACAAGTAGCCGTAAGACCGGTAATAGGTGAGCGGCGGGATCGAAGCCGAATCAAGATGGAACCGGGTCGCCGTGCCGGGCACCGAGGCAATGAACGAGCCGGAGAAGTCGCTCGTGACCTCGCCCACCTGCGCGCTCACGGCGTCATAGAACCAGATGTGGATGTCGGTGATGCCAGTCCCAATGAAGGCGGTCACGACCCGGCCTTGCACCCGTGGCTGGACCGGCGTCACCTTGTATTCGGTCGAGTAAAACGTGCCCCCGAAAGTGGCCCCCATCGTGAATTTGGTCGCACCGGCCGAGCCCGCTGCGAACGCTCCGGTCCCCGGAGTGAGCGCCCCCGAGCCGCCCCCGAGGTCGCTCGTCGCCCAGCCCCCAACGGTTGTGGTGGTCCGGACGCCGCTCTGCGTGTAGTTCACGATCAGGAACTGCACCGAGTCGCCCGATTGCAGGTTCAGCGCGTCGATCACGGTCGCCGCGTCGGTGGTGGCCGCGCTGCCCGGGAAGATGGCTTCGACTCGGGTGAGAAGGATGGGATCGCCGACTGCGCCGCCGCCCCCGCCTCCGCCGCACGACGACAGGCAGATCGAGGCGAAAACCAATGGGAGAAAGGTGCGTCGCATGGCTGGGCGGCTCTTGCCGAGTGGGGGTCTGGATGTAAGCCCCGCGATCATTAGACTGATCTACCCTCGGCTTCGGTTCGCCGCAGTCTGGAGGTTCGGAAGGCGTGCGGCAGCAAATCCGACAGGCTGAACACCCTGGGGTGGCCCTCATCGGCGGCGAGCGCCACTCCCAGGCTCGACGCATCGGCCGGGGCGAACTCGATTAGGGTCTGCAGGCACAGGCCGCAAGGCGGCGCGCCGTCTCTTGTGGCAACCGCGAGGGCCGCGATTTCGCGCGAGCCCGCCGCCACCATCCGCGCAACGGCCACCCGTTCCGCGCATAGGCTAAGGCCGTACGAGGCGTTCTCGACGTTGCAGCCAGTCCACACGCGGCCCTCCGCGTCGAGGATGGCGGCGCCCACCGCGTAGCCGCTGTACGGCGCATAGGCCCGCGACCGCGCCTCGCGGGCACGCTCGATCAGATCATTCCAGAGGGCCTGATCGGACTTCATTTTAGAGTCGCCACCGTCACGCCGTGGCCGCCTTCGCCCGGCTCGCCGTCCCGAAACGACGCCACATCCTTGTGCCGCCGCAGGCAGTCCTGGGTGAGCTTACGCAAAACGCCCTCGCCCTTGCCGTGCACGATTCGCACGGTGCTGAGCCCGGCGAGCAGCGAGTCGTCGAGGAACTTCTCCAAAATCCGCAGAGCTTCCTCGGCCCGCATCTCGCGAAGGTGCAGCTCGGTGCTCGCGGTTGCCGCTCGCTCGAAGCCGAGGTTGCGGCGCGGCGCGGTGGGTGGCGGCCTTGCGGCGGGGGTGAGCGCCCCGATCTCCACCTGCACCTTCAGGCTGCCGATCTGTACGGGCACACGCCCTCCCCGAGGCTCATCGAGCACGATGCCAGCCTGAGGATAGCCTTCGATCTTAACACTCATACCCCTCTGGATCGCGGGCGCTTCGGTGGTGGTCTTCGCTTGCGGCCGCAGCTTGCTCGTTCGGGCCTCGCCCGCCGTTTGCAGCGCGCGCAGGCGGTCGCGGGCCGCTTCGCGCGCCTGGCCTCCGCCTTGCGCCTTCAGTTCTTCGAATATCTCCGCCGCCTCAAGGCGAATTTCGCGCAAGGCACTCTCGAGTTCGGCGGCGGCGTTCGCCTGGGCCGTCTTGCGGATTTCGCTCGCTTCGGCCAGCTTGCGGGTCGCGATTTCCTCCACCTTGTGCAACTCGGCGGCACGGCGGTCGGCTTCGCTTTGCGCTTGGCGGGCGAGGCGCTGGGCTTCCTCGAGGCGCTCCAGCATTCGGGCCACATCCTGGTGCTGCTGGGACAGGTTGCCTCTCGCCCCTTCCACCACGGGCGCAGGCAGCCCGTAGCGCTCGGCAATGCGCAATGCCTGGCTCGCGCCCGGCGCACCCATCCGCAGGTGGTAGGTGGGCATGAGCGACTTGGCGTCGAACTCCATCGCCGCGTTCGTGAAGCCATCCGTCTCGTAAGCGAAAGCCTTCAACTCTCCGTAGTGGGTGCTCGCGAGCGCGCAGGCGCCGCGCGCGTGGATTTCGCTCAGGATCGATTTGGCGAGGGCGGCGCCTTCGGCGGGGTCGGTGCCGGCGCCGATCTCGTCGAGCAGCACGAGCGCCCCGGGCTGCAGCTTGCGCAGGGCCTCGGCGATGTTCTTCACGTGCCCGCTGAAGGTGGATAGCGACTGGCTGATGCTTTGCTCGTCGCCGATGTCGGCCCAGGCTTGCGCAAACGTCCCGAGCCGAAAGGCGCGCGCAGGGGGCATCAAGCCGCTTTGCGCCATCAGCACGAGCAGCCCCACCGCCTTAATCGCCACCGTCTTGCCGCCCGTGTTGGGGCCGGTAATCAGCACGCTGTCGCCCACGCCGAGCGCGATGTCGAGCGGCACCACCGTCTGGGGATCGAGCAAGGGGTGGCGGCCTCCTTCGATCTCTACCCTCGGCGTACGCAGCCGTTCGGGCGGCGTGGCCTTAATGGCGTAGCCGAGCCGCGCCTTGGCCAGGAGCAGGTCGATCTCTCCCGAAGCGTCGATGCCCGTGGCGATATCCACCGCTTCCGCTCCCACAGCCCCCGACAACTCGCTCAGCACCCGCTCGATCTCGGCCGCTTCCGCCGCCTCGACCTCGCGCAGGGCGTTGCCCAACTGCAGCACGTCCTCTGGCTCGACGAACAGCGTCTGGCCTGTGCCGCTAGTGTCGTGAACGATGCCGCGCACCTTAGACCTGTGCTCTGCTTTCACGGGCACCACATAGCGGCCGTCTCGCACCGTGTAGATGGGATCGGAAAGCCATTCACGATGCTTGCCGCTCGTGTAGCTCTGCACGCGCTCAAGCAGCCGCGACTGCGCCGAACGCTTGCGGCGGCGCAGGGAAGCCAGTTCGGTGCTCGCCGCGTCTCGAACCTCGCCGTTGGGTTCGAGGCTTTCGTGAAGGCGCGACTCCAGGGATCGAAGCTCGGGAAGCAGGTCGCCAAGGATGGCAAGGCGACCGCCGGCGACGCCAAGCTTGGCCACTGTCTCCAGGTAGCTCTTGAGCGCTCGCATCGCCGCTAGGCTCTCGCCCACCCAGAACAGCTCCTGGCCGCCGAGCGCGCCGCCTTTGGAGGCCCTTTGCGCGGCTTGGCGCAAGTCTCTGATCGCACCCAGCGAGGGCGGGCCGGCGGCGGCAAGTGCCTGGTAGGCCCTGGCGGTCTCGGCAAGTGCCTGCCATACCGACTCCTCATCGAACCCGGGCCGCACCTCTTGGGCAAGCGCCGCGCCGAGCGCAGTTTCGCATTGCGAGACGAGGCGCTCGATGATCGCATCGAATTCCAGGACCTTGAGGGCGTGCATGGTCGCTCTGGGTTCATTCTGGCAGCCGGGCGCCGGGACCGCGCGCGACGCGCCAAGTCGGTGAGCCATCATAGAACCGTGATGCTTGCCCTCATAGCCGCCGCTCTGATCCCAACTCAGATCGCTCCGCCCGCCGACGCCAAGACGGTCGAACTCATCCCGACCGACGATCTGTGGGTGTATCCGCATGCCTCCGACCCCCAGTCGGACGACTACCTGCGCTGTTGGGGTGCGGGCGGGCACAGCGTCGGTCCCGAGGCGCAGGAGGGCGAAATCTCCTACAGCTATCTGCGGTTCGACGTGTCCGGGTTGCCGAGCGGCAAGCTCACCGCCGTCAAGCTCGTCCTAACCCATGTCGCCAATCCTGGCTTCACCCTCGATCTAGCCAAGGCGAGCCCCCTTGAGGTTCGACCCGTTTCCGCCGCGTTCTCGGAGAAGAATTGGGTGTTCGAGAACGTGTCGTCGGTGGCCCCAAAGGGCGACAAAGACAGCCTTTACGGGTGGGTAGCACCGAACAGCCTGCCCGAGGACGGCAAGGAGTTCACCCTGGAGATCGACTTGCTTAAGGGGCCGGGCGGCTTTGCCGCTGCGCTCGCGGCGGCCGCCAAGACGCAGGAGATGGCTTTGGCCCTCGCGCTGACCTCGACGATCGACCCATCTTCGAGCGGCATGCGCTCGGTGTACAAGGTGTTTTCCAAGGACGGCCCGAAGGAGAAGCGGCCGGTGCTGAGGCTGACTTACGAGGGCGAGATGGTCGCCATAATTCAGTGAAAACCCCAATTGCAGCCGGGTTGGCGGCATTTGCCGGTATCGCGACCTTGATATGGAGTTGCGGCGACGCGCAACGGGCGGAGGCGCCGTTGCCAAAGAGGCCCAAAGCCTCGGCTAAGGGCGTCCCAGCCCCTAAGCCATACGCTTTCCGGGTGACCGTCACCCAGGTCTACATGGACAACTGCAGCCATTGTCACGGCGACAACGGCGAGGGAGGCGGCGCCGGATCGGCAACCCTGCTCACGAAAGAGCTCTTCGACCAGGCCCACGATCGCGGCTTCTTCGATGCGATCAAGGATGGGGTGCCCGACCGCGCGATGCCGGCGTATGGCGGCGTTTGGCCGGACAATATGATTTGGGGCCTGGTCGTTCACATACGCGAGCTGCAGGCGAAGGCTCTCCGCGCCAAGTACGGCTCTCCCAAGCCCGATGCCAAGGGCATCTACCACTCGAAGCATCACAATTTCAAGATGGAGACCGTCATCAAGGAGGGGCTGGGTCTCTCGACGCCTTGGGCAATCGATTGGCTGCCCGACGGGAAAATGCTTATCACCAACCGGCCGGGCGCACTGGTCGTATTCGAGAAAGGCGCGCTCCGGCCGGTAGAGGGGGTTCCCACCTCCATCCAACTTGGCCAGGGCGGTTTGCTCGATATCACCGTTCATCCGGACTACAAATCGAATGGCTGGATCTACATGGCCTATGCGGAGCCGGACGAGAAAGGCGCGGCGATGACCAAGATTGTGCGCGGCAAGCTCGTGTTTGGCAAACGCATCAGATGGACGAGCCAGCAGACCATCTTCCAGGCCCCTAAGGACTCCTACAACAAGTCCGGGAATCACTTCGGAAGCCGGATCGTGTTCGACGGCAAAAGGCACATCTACTTCAGCATCGGCGAGCGAGGGCAGCAGGATCTGGCCCAGGACCCAGGCAAGCCCAACGGCAAGATTTTCCGGGTCAACGAGGATGGGACCGTGCCGCCGGATAACCCCTTCTTGGGTGGCAAGGGCCTTCCGGAAGTGTGGTCGTACGGGCACCGCAACCCTCAGGGTTTGGCCATCGACCTGAACGGCAACGTGTTCGATACCGAGCACGGACCCCGTGGCGGCGACGAATTCAATCTAATCAAGAAGGGCGCGAATTATGGCTGGCCCAAGGCCATATATTCGATCAACTACGACGACGTGCCCATGACCTTTCCTTGGCCCCGCGACGGGGTGGCCTACGAGGCGCCGCTGCTTCGATGGTTGCCATCTTGCGCCACTTGCGGCCTCGCTGTTGTGAGGGGCCCCAAGTTTGGCAAGTGGAAGGGCGACCTTCTTGCCGGCGGCCTCGCCGGCAAGAACCTGGACCGAATCCGCGTGAAGGGGGGGAAGGTTGTCGAGCACGAGGAGTTGCTGCAGGGCATGGGCCGGGTCCGGGACGTCGCCTACGGCCCCGACGGGGCGATTTACCTCGTGCTCAATGGCCCCGACGAGGTCGATCGTCTGGTCGAGGCTCCCTGAGGCACTCGGCTTGCTCCGAACGTGTCTCTGTAGCCTCGCACCAAGGTGTGGCCGAGGCATGAAAAATGAGGGGAGGGCGCCTAGTCGAACAAGAACACGACTTTGCCCGCCTGCCCCGCCTTCATGAGTTCCATCGCCTTGGCGAACTCGGTGTAGTGCATCTCGTGGGTGACCACGGGGCTGACGTCGAGCCCGCCGCGCAGCAACTCGCCCATCTGGACCCACGTCTGCCACAGCCTGCGCCCAACTATGCCCTGCACGTCGATGCCCTTCATGATCGCCTGGTTCACTTCGAAGGGCTGCACGTTTTCATGAAACAGCCCGAGCAGGCTCAGGCGTCCGCCTGGGCGCGTGTGGCGGACGCCGATGCCTAGCTGGCTGGGGTGGCCGGACATCTCCAGCGTGGCGTCGAACCCCCCCGGCGCCTGCTCCATCAGCTGCATTTCGATGTCGGGCGAGCGGGGATCGAGCACGCGGTCGACGCCGATCTTGCAGGCAAGATCGATCCGGTAGGGGCTGATCTCGGTGCCGACCACCTTGGCCGCCCCAAGCGCGTGGCAGATCTTCACTGCGAAAAGACCGATCGGGCCCATCCCGGTGATCAGAATCGACTGGCCCTTGACCGGCCCCGCCATGACGGTGTGCACCGCGTTGCCGAGCGCGTCCTGAAAGGCGGCGATCCTCTTGGGCACGCTGCGGTCGGTGGGGCGGGCGTTGTCCTCGGGGATCACGACGAATTCGGCAAAGCCGCCGTCGACGTCCACCCCGAGCAGGCGCGTGTTCACGCACACGTGGCCCTGGCCCTCGCGGCACTGGCGGCAGCGCCCGCATACCACGTGCGATTCGCTTGCCACGAAGTCGCCAACTTTGCGGCTTTCGACACCGGGGCCGACCTCGACGATCGTGCCGCAGAACTCATGCCCGATGATGCGGGGCGGATGGATGCGGGAGGCGGCCCAAGGGTCCCACGAGTAGATGTGGAGGTCGGTGCCGCAGACCGAGGCGGCTTCGAGCTTGATCTTGACCGCGCCGGGCCGGACCTCGGGCTCGGGCGCGTCGACGATCTCGACCCCCGGCGCGGGCCGGACCTTCGCGATGGCTTTCACGGAAGGCTGAGTTTACACGGCTGCGTTGGAGGAACCTTGAACGCGGGCGGGTCAGCGCGGGTGCACTTCGTGCCGAACGCTTGGGTCAGATAGGTACCACTCAGCGTCGAGAAACCGACGGGAGTGATGCAAGTTTCGCCTGAAAGTCCACTCGACCACATACGATCCAGCCCCGTCACTTCCGCACATCGTCACCGTGAGCCGCCTCCCGCCTTTTGAGATTGTCCCGCTCACGTACTCACTTGGCGCGCCCTTTTCTAGGTCGTCGTTGAACGCCGGCTCGAGCAAGTCATCAAAAAGGCGTGAGGGAACTGGCCAACGCCGGCCATCGACTGTGACCGACAGTGAAATCAACTCGGTGCGCGGACGAACATGCCGGCCCGGATCCATTCCCTTAACGCTCCCATTAATGGCAGAATCCAGGCCCTTGAAGGTGATTCGCCTCGATCCGCGCACAAAGCCCGGGTAGTGCCAAGGCAGCCAGTCGCTGTCCTTTGAGGCTGGAGATGTGACCCATACCACCTTTCGATGACTCGCCCCGAACTTCGCCTGCTCGAAGCGAACGCTGAACGTATGGCCGTGGCCGCGCCCTCGCAATGTATACACGCGCGGCCCGTTCCAGTCCAGGCGTTGCAGGACAAGAGCCCGAGAAGGAGCTAGCGCTGGTCTAACGGCGAACAGGAAAACGAGCGACGCGCACATACGCGCGGTTAGTTGACGCGGCCGTCCTGGCCATGAGGTGCACGCGGTCGTCATCGGCGCGGTGGTGGGCGGTACAGGATTTGAACCTGTGACTTCTTCGGTGTGAACGAAGCGCTCTACCGCTGAGCTAACCGCCCGGGAGCGGGTGCATCATACCAGACGTGCCGCGGGTTCTCGGATGCCGCCGGACACCGTGTGCTAATCATGGGCCTTGCGCGACTGGAAGCAGCCTAGAAATAGAGTCTGCGCGTCTTGGGGAGCAGCAGATACAGCATCGCAAGCAAGGGCGGCAGGCCCAGCCAGAGGAATTCGCGCACGCCCGTTTGGAGGCTGAAGCGCGCGAACGGCCACGCGAGTGCGGCAAGGCAGGCCAGGCTCGCCCACCAACCGAGGCGACTCCCGGCTAGCAGGCGGAAGCCGATGAAGGAGTTCAGCAAGATTCCGACCACCCAAACGCCAACGACGATGATTGCCTGTTGCGATTCGTGAGTCTTCACGTTCTTCAGCGACAAGAATTGGCTTGCGGATGAGACGACGGCCTTCGTTGACCAAATACCCATTCGCTGACCGTTGAGGGTGACGAGAGCCGTGGCTAGCAGGGCCACCGTCAGCAAGAAGAGTAGGACCGAGGAAACGAAGAAGTGGCTGTACGCGATCAGGCGAATGCCTGCGGGCATCATCCTCGCCTTTCGGCGTCGCGATGGAATGTTAGCGACCGCCCGATGTCGCTTGCTTTTCAACGATTGCGTTCGCGCCTGCGTCGCCACACAACGAGAGACGACCGGGACTGCCGGGGCGCGTCCGGCCCAGGAGGGGCGACTTCACGCCAAGCCGCACCTGGGTATATTCGCCGAATGTCGCTGAAGGTCATAGGCGCGGAGGTCGGGAGAACCGGCACCTACTCCCTCAAGCTCGCGCTCGAGCGCTTGCTCGGAGGGCCGTGCTACCACATGGTCGAAGTGTTCGAGCAACCGGAGCATGTGCCCATGTGGCACGCCGCCGCCAAGGGCGAGGCGGTCGATTGGGATGGCCTGTTCGAGGGCTATTCGGCGGCGGTGGATTGGCCGGCCTCCGCGTTCTGGCCCGAACTGAGCCGCGCCTACCCCGAGGCGGTCATCGTGCTTTCAAAACGAAGCTCCGATTCGTGGTGGTCGAGCGCGAGCGAGACCATCTTCTCGACGATAGACGCGCGAAAGGGCGGCGATCACCCCGACTGGTATGAGATGGTGATGGCCATCTTCGATGCCCGATTCACCTGCGATCTACAAGACCGCGAGGCGTGCGTTCGAGCCTACGAGCGCCACAACGCCGAGGTCGAGCGCACCGCACCCGCCGATCGGCTCGTGGTGTGGGAGGCGAAGGACGGCTGGGCGCCGCGGTGCAGTGCGCTTAGCATGCCCGTGCCCGATGAGCCGTTCCCCCACAGCAACACGAAGGAAGAGTTCATCGCTCGAACCGCCGCATTCCAGGCCGAAGCGGCGAGCAAGTAGGGCTCAACAAGAGGTGCGATCCGTCATCATAGAGCCATGGCAGAACGAATCACATTCTTCACTATCGCCGCCCTGGGCGCAGCGATCGCCCTCGCCGGATGCCAGCGTAGCGTGGTCGGCCCCGATGGCAGTCGGGTCGACTCAAACGGCAACCAGACCACGATCGAGACCCCGGAGGGCAAGGCCACCTTCAACAACGATAGCGGCTCGATGCATATCCAGACCAAGGAAGGGGCGATGGATATCACCTCCAAGAATGGAACGACCGTAGCCAAGGACTCGAAGGGAAACACAACTGAGATCAACGCTTCCGTCTCCGAACTGGACCTTGGCGTGCCGTTTTATCCAGGCAGCGCCGAGGCGCAAGGCGGGATGAAGGTGAAGCAGGAGGGCAAGACTCTCTCCCATTCGATCCGCGAAACCGCCGACGCCCCCCAGAAGGTGATCGACTTCTACACCGCCAAGCTCGGCAAGCCCGACTCGACCTTCGCGACCGGGCCCATGTCGATGGCGGTCTGGGAAAAGGACAAGAAGCGGAAGGTTTCAGTCACCGCTACGCAGGACGAGAAGAAGGACAAGACCACGGTGATGGTGTCGGTCGAGCAGTCGTAGCCGATTGCCGGCAGTTGTTCTTCTTGGTGCGCTCGCCCCGATCTGATCGGGACTCGCTTGCCATTTCTTCCTGGGCGCCATCCATGGCGCCCCCAGTCCGACGATAGTTAGACAACGGTCCGACAATTGTTAGGCGATCGTTCGACAATTTTCGCTAATCGTCCGGCCACCTGAGACGTCGTTCATACTTCCAGCCGGGAGGAACCTCACGATGAAGTGGATCACCAGAGAGAACGCCAACGTCGACCGCATCGCCTGCCCGTGGTTGGTCAAGCGGTTCGTGGATTCCGACGCCGAGTTTTTGTATGTGCCGCGCGATGACGTCATGCGCGTCGCCGCCGAGACGGGGGCGATTCCCTACGACGTGCCGAACGTCGAGCTCGGCCACGTCGACGGGCGGTGCTCGTTCGACAGCATCCTGCTCAAATACAAGCTGACCAGCGACCCCGCCCTTGTCGAACTCGCGAAGATCGTGCACGCCGCCGACGTGAAGGACGACAGGGAGACGAGCCCCGAGGGCCACGGGCTGTACGCCATCGCCCATGGGTTCGCGGTGGTGCATGGGTTCGACGACCACAAGAAGATCGAGCTCGAGACGCCCATGTACGACGCGCTTTACGCTTGGTGCCAGAAGAAAGTGAGCGCGCCCTAGGTGCTGAGGCTGACCGGGAGCATCGAGCTGCCTGCCCACGAGAAGGCGGGCGGCTTCGATCATGCCGCGGTGCATTTGGCATCGGCCTCGCTGTTCGTCGCCCACACCTGCAACGACGCGATCGAAGTGGTCGACACCGGGCGGGATTGCCACCGAGGCACGATCCCGGGTCATCCCGGCGTGGCGGGAGCGCTGGTGGACGAGGCGTCCGGAGTCGTGTTCACAAGCGACCGCGCGGCGGAGACCGCGAGCTTGTTTCCCCCACGACCGGCCCGCTTCGAAGACGGTCGTGAAGGTCGACGGGAAGCCAAACGGACTTGCCTACGCTCCCAAGCACCGGCTGTTGCTTGCCGCGAACGTGGGGAACCTCGACGGGTCGCCCGGCATCACCGTGTCGTTCGTCGATGTGGCCGAGGGGAAGATGGTCGCCGACGTGGATGTTCCGGGTCGAACCAGGTGGGCGGTTTACGATTCCGCGCAAGATCGGTGCTACGTAAACATCGCTGACCCCGCTCAGATATTGGTCTTCGACCCCGCCAGCCTCGCTGCGCCAATTTCGGCCATCGAAGTGAGCGCCGCCGGCCCTCACGGTCTCGACCTTGACCGCGGAACGAACAGGCTGTTCTGCGCATGCGACGACGGGGCGCTGATCGCGCTCGATCTCGACTCGAAGCAGGAGGTCGCCAGAGCCGCCTTGGCGGGGGGCCCGGACGTCGTGTTCGTGAACGAGGCCTTCAACCGAATCTACATCGCAATCGGCGATCCTGGGGTCATCCAGGTGTTCGACACGCGGTCGCTCGCCCTAATCGAGACCGTGACTACGGAGCCCGGCGCGCACACAATCGGGTTCGATTCCAAGCGCAACAAGGTTTATGCCTTTCTGCCCGGGTCCTGTCGGGCGGACGTGTACAGCGACGCGCCGTAGATTGCAAGAGGAGGCAACCATGAAAACCGTCATTTCCGCCCTAGCCACGATCGCCCTCTCGCAGGGTGGCCGCTACGCGGTCGACTTCGACAACCTCCCACCCGGTGCGATGCCCCCCAACTGGGTAGTCGCCGAGACCAACGGCAAGGGCCACACCGCGCACTGGTCGGTGGCGGCTGACGCCCACGCCAAGAGCGGCAAACGGGTGTTGCAGGTCAGGACGGATCGCAACGCGGTGGACGAGACCTTCAACCTGTGTTGGGTGGCAAAGCTCGGCTTCCGCCCCATCTCGACGGGCGAAATGCAGTCGACTTTGATGTATCTGGGGCAGTTCACGGACGGGGAAATCCAAGTCCATCTTCGTGCCGACTCCGGCGAAATGGATCAAGGCGGTGGGATCACCTGGCGCGTCAAGGACCACGACAACTACTACCTGACCCGCTACAACCCGCTCGAAAAGAACCTGAGGCTGTACTTCGTGAAGGACGGTTCGCGCCGCACGATCGCGAGCGTCGAATCGCTCAAGGTCGGCTCGCACGCATGGTTCACGCTCGGCGTGTCCCAGCACGGCGATCTGATCAAGGTGTCGCTCAACGGCAAGAAGCTGATCGAAAAGCGCGACCGCACGTTCCGGAAGGCGGGCGGCGTGGGGCTCTGGAGTAAATCCGACGCCTCGAGTTCCTTCGACGATTTCGTCGTCAAGGCCCAATGAGCAGTAGGGCGCCATGCGATCAGCGACGTTCTCACCGTCGTAGTTTTCGGCGTTAGCATCGTAACCCGCTGGCGGGTAAACAAGGTGCCGGAACCTGTCATCGTCGCCGTTGCCGCCATTGTCGGTATCGTCTTTAAGGAGCTGCTCAAATGAAATCACATTCCGTAGTCAGGCTCGCGAGCCTACTCTTCGCCCTAGCGTCGAGCCTTGCCTTCGCCCAGGATCATCAGACGCCGAGCTATTTCGAAGAAGCGTCGAAGACCATCGGTAAGACGGGCACGCTGAATCCCGACGGTTCATACCGAATCAACATCCCTCGAACCGACGTTTCGTTCAAGAATTCCCGAGGCATGCCGATCCCGGCGGATCTGGGTCTCGCAACGTACGCTGCGTTCTCGGGTGGAGAGAACGAGGCCTTCGTTGTGGGGGACGTGGCCATGCTTCAGCATGAGATCGACGGAGTCATCGATGCCCTCCGCCTGGGCGGCATCGAAGTCGTTGCGCTCCACAACCACATGACGACCGAGTCGCCGCGCCTCTTCTATATGCACTACCAGGGCCATGGCAGGGTGGCCGACCTTGCTGCCACGCTCAAGAATGCCTTTGCTCTATTAGGCAAGCCCGCGCCGTCTGTCGAGCCTCTCGCCGCACCGGGCAAGCCCGATATCGATTGGGATGCGCTCGGGCAAGTCTTTGCGGGAAAACCTCAGAAGTTTGCGTCCGGCGTCATGCGCTGGTCGATGCCGCGCAAAGACCTCAAAATTATTCAGGACCAGCTTCCTTTCACACCAGCTATGGGCCTCGGCTCGTGGGCGGCGTTTAACGCCTGTGAGTGCGGGCTCACGATGGTGATGGGCGACACTTGCTGTGGCAGCCGGACCGAACTTCAGACCGTGGTCGACGCTCTTCGTAAGGCGGGCATAAGCATCACCGGAATCCACAACCACGTGTTCGCCGGTTCCCAAGAAGTGCTTTTCCTGCACTTCGATGGCGAAGGCGACGCGCTCAAGATGGCGCAAGGGATCAAGAACGGTTGGAACGCGCTCGGTTCTCACTAGATTTCCGTCTAAACCTTCCTACAGGAGACACGCAATGAACAAGGTAACTCGACTGATAGCAATGGCAATCGCTCTTGCGATGGCGCTCCCCGCCGTCCTTTGGGCGCAGCCCAAAGGGAAGACCGTCAGCGTCAAGGGCGAAATCGTCGACCTTTGGTGCTTCCTCGAAGACGGGAGCCGTGGCGCGAAGCACAAGGACTGTGGGATGACCTGCGCCAAGGCGGGCAATCCGATCGGCATCGTCGATAAGAAGGGCAACGTCTACGTGCTCATGGGCATCGAGGACCATCAGCCGGCCAAAGACGTGCTCATCGACAACATGGCCTCGACCGTGACGGTGACGGGGACTCTCGTCAAGAAGGGGGGCACTCAGGTCATTTACGTAAAGAAGGTCAAGTAGGCGGTTCTCGTCGCCATTTCGGTTGCCATGTGGTTGGGTAGAGGTCTGATGACCGACGCTGAGACGTGCGCGGGGGACATCGTGCGGCGGCGCCATTCGCTCGCCGTCCGTTGGACGCCAGGGATGGCGTCCGCCAAAGGTAGGCGAGCGAGCCCCGGGACGGGGTGAGCGAGCCAGAGAAAATAGTGTCACCCCTGCCTCACGGCGGGGGTCGCCCAGGCGGGCCGAAGCGGGGGGTGGTGCTCCGCCCGCCGGGCGGAGACGTTGAGTGGGTGGAGGGCTGTGACTAGCTGGGTCGCGCTGTTGCGGGCAATCAACGTCGGGGGTCGTAATCGGGTTCCGATGGCCGAGCTTCGCGATTTGGCGGTAGGCCTTGGTTTCGGTCGGGTCAGGACGTGGCTGCAGAGCGGCAACCTCGTCTTCTCGGACGATGGCAAGTCGCCCGGTGAGATCGAAGCAACGTTAGGGCGCGCGATCGAAGAGCGATTGAGCCTCAAGGTAGACGTGGTAGTGCGCTCGGCGAGCGAACTGGCGGGCGTCATCAGGTCGAACCCCTTCGCGACAGCCGCCGAGAGTGACCCGAGCCACCTGCTCGTAATGTTTCTGAAGGCCACTCCCCTTCAGGAGAAACTCGAGGCCTTGCGAGACTCAATCCGGGGGCCGGAGTTGATTGAGGCCCAGGGCCACCACCTGTATCTCGTATACCCAGCCGGGATTGGCACATCCAAGCTCACCAATGCCGTTATCGAGAGCAAACTGGGCGTACGCGGCACGGCTCGCAATTGGAACACGGTGCTCAAGCTCGCCGACCTCGGCGGCGCCGCTACCGATTAGTGAGGAGGCTTGAATGCCGCGTCCGGCACCTCGACGTTCCCCTTGGCCGTTGCGAAATTGGTGGTCGTCGCCTCGCCGTCGGGGCTCGTCACCACGATCTTGAATGGCGTCATCATGCCGTCCACGAGCCGATAGTCTCCGTAATCCATGAAGCTTGGCAGCGAGCCCAGCACCGTCTCTCGCTGGGTCGCGACACGCGCGAGCAGCCCCGTCTCCTTATCGAAGTAGAGGTCTTCGAGCACCTTGTCGGCGGGAATGCGCCCGCGCACGACCACCGTGTCCCGTCCGTCGATCTTCTCGAAACCGGCCACGAACGGCTTCTCGTAAGCGCCGAACGGACTAGCGCCGAGGAAGAGGCGAACGGTGCGGCGCACGATGTCGCCCGAATCGCCCGGCGCAGGCTCGGCGCCATTCTCGCCGACGCGCCAAACGGAAGAGCCGTCGCAGACGAAGCGGTTCAGACCGGCGGTCAGGGCGAACTTGCCCGTCTCGGTCTCCAGCAGTTCATAAGCCGAATCGGGCCGTCCCGCGTGAACGGAAACGCCAGACAGGCTGATCGATTTCAGGGTCGCGCCGCGCGCCTTGAGGAATTTCGAGAACACATCGTCGGTCGGCATCTCGGTGGTTGGCATGGTGTGGCGCAAGACGAGGCCAGTCAGCGACGGCCGTCGGGCCGGGCTCGTGTGGCCGTTGTGGCAACTCGTGCAGGTCACCTCGCCTTGGCCCGCGAAGAAGGCCCGGTCGATCTGCCGCTGCATCGCAATCATCTGGCGCGCGCGCTGCTTTTGAGGCTTCTCCTCAGAAGGGAAGTCCTCGGTGTTGTGGCAAAAAACGCACTTGACCCCAAGCGACGCGCTCATGAATCGCATCGCCGGCAGCAGTTCGCCTGCCGGAATGCCCTTGAACGATTCGATGTGTTTGTACTCCTGCTCGGTGGTCTTTCCTTCTTGGGGATAGGTGAACCCGGCCACTCCGGCCAGGCCCACCGCTAGCGCGGCGAGGGTCTTGTGATCCATGGTTCGGCGTACGATACCAGGGGAATGATGGTTCCCGCTTGGAGCCTGGCTGATCAACACAACTCACCCGGAGAGGTAAGAATCGTCGGCGGTGACCTTGGCCCGCCAGGCGGCAACCACGAACCACAGAACAACGAGCGCGATTCCGATGCTGTCGATAGCCACATCCGAGGCGGTTCCGCCTCGGTCCCTGACGAACGTCTGGTGCCACTCGTCGCTGCACGCAAAGAGCAACGCCGCGCCTCCGGCAATTCCAATTCGACGGTTAGCCCCCGCAACGCAGGTGAGCGCTGAGATAACGAGGCCAGTAAGGATCGTGTACTCCAGCACGTGATACCCCTTCACGAACGCCCACCACCAGTGTCGCCAGAAGGTCGAGAATGAAGCCTCGCTGATGCCCACCGGGTTCAAGTCGGCCACTGAGTGCACGAGCCTCCTGCTTGGAATGTAGAAGCAAGAGGTGAAGAAGATGACACCCGCCCAACTGGCGACGGCTAGCCAGCGCTTCGTCACGGCACGATCCACGAGCCGACGATACACCACCCTCTTCCTAGCCTTTCTCGGACGGTTGCGCATAGGCTCTCACGGGCAGCAGTTCGGAGAGCGAATCGCTTGGGGCAAGCGGTCGGATCGAGTTGGGAGGGATGGTCAGTGCCCGTTCTTCTCCCCGAGGATCGCGGTGAGGGTGGCGACGAGCACGATGACGCCGCCGATCAGGCTCCAGCCGGAAAGATGCTCCTGCTTGACCACGGCGCCGAGGATCACTGCGATCACTGGAACCACGGCCCCGAGGAACGCTACGCTGCTCGTCTGCCATCTCCCGAGCAGCCAGGCGAAGATCACGAACGCCCCCACCGATCCGGCGATGGTCAGGTAAAGCAGCGGCATGATCTGGGCCGCGGTCGAAGGGATTGCATGCGCCTCCCCAAAAGCGGTGCTCGCCAGAAACGCCAGAGGCGCGCCCACGAAGGCGCCGATCGCGTTCGAGCCGATCGCGGATTGCTTCGGGCCGCGCTTGAGGAGAATCGCGCCGAGGACCCCGAAAATCGCCGCGCCTAGAACGGCAAGAATCGGCCACGCTGGCAGGCCCGTTTGCATTTCGTGCCAGAAGATCACAGCCACTCCGATCACGGCGAGGACGGCGGCAATCAACTTCCTTGGCGTGAGCTGCTCAAGTCCGAACGCCCTGGCGAGCAGGGCGGCGCTGATCGGGGAGGTGGCGTAAAGCACGGCGGCGAGGCCCGAAGGCAGGCGCGTCTCCCCCCAGTACAGGAGAGAAAAGTTGATGCCCATCGTGCAAGCCCCGTATGCAACCGCCGCCTTGAACGCCTCACCCTTCGGGAACGGCTGCCGGCTTACGAGAAGCACAGCCGACAAGATGCAGCCGGCGAGTAAGAGTCGCATCGAAGCCGCCCAGACCGGGGGCATGGCCTCGTTGCTGATTCGAATGACGAGAAAGGTGCTGCCCCATATTCCCGCCGTCACGGTGAATGCGAGATAAGGAAGGAAGCGTGGTCGGCTGGCCATGGTTGAAGCTACCGCGCGGGGCGCTCAGGTTCGCCACCGATTACTCGACGCCGAAGTTCGCCGAATGACGGAAGCTTACCGAGCGGTGTTTCCGGCAAGCCGCCCTTGGTCCTAGCCGAAGATTCGCAAACCTAGTCGCGGAACAAGTCGATGGATGGGCTCATGCTCCTGACGAAACTCAGGGTGAGCCTCTTCCCGTCGTCCGACAGTTGCGCGCGTTCGGGCAATATGAGCGCCTCCGTTGCGCTCTGCGCTCGGGGCGCAATGCTGTCGCCCGCATAGCCCATGACCCCCATTTGTTGCATTCGGGCGAATTCGTCCTGTGCGTGCTTCAGGTCTTCGCCCTGAGCTGCTCTGTACTGGTTGACCGGCTTGCCCATATAAGTCGCGACCCTGCAGACAATCTCCTTGCCATCGACCTCCCAAGACCCTTCGATCGTGATCTCGGTCGAATCAGTGCCGGCCGCCCTGCTTGCCGATCCGCCTAGCCTGGGCACCGTAAGAACGAAGCTGTGATTGGCGCCGAGGGTGAGCGTGGCTCTTGGAAGCTCAGTCTTGATGCGAGGCGAGGCAGAGGTCGCCGCGTCTCGACGCTGCTTCCATAGGCCCACCACCTGCTCGTCGAGCGTCCGATGGCACCCACAGGTCAGACAAACAAACAAAGCGAGCCACAACCAACGCACTTCAACAGCTATAGCCGATCTGAGCGCACGGATGCAATGAGCGGCCCGCGGCCCGATTGGTGTTGCGAGCTGGGTTAGCCGGCGTGTCTACGCGCGGGCTTCTTTGGCCTACTGGCGCCTACTTGCAATGTAAAGGTCTTTGCAGGCGCCTTGGATGCCTCGAAAGACCGGACGAGCTTCAGCTTCAGCGTGCCCGAGCCCGCCGACGCCGCCAAAAAGTGAAAAACCACGTGCTGCTTCCCGCCCGGCATCCTACCCTTGCCGGTCAACTCGGACTTGCCGGTCAGCTTCAGGCAGGCGGGCGTCTTATCAACCTGCCATTCAAAGCCGGTGCCCGGTTGAATCGCTAAGCTCACATCGAGATTGCTGCCCAGCGGCACCCTCACTTGCTTGCCGTTCTGCTTTTCGGTCGCGGTCATCCAGGGTTTGCCGTTGGGGTAGGCCATCACGGTGGCGGTGCTAAGGGCCAGGACTGAGATCGCCAGCGCGGAGAAATAACGGTTCATAAGACGTCTGGCGAGCGCCAGCCTCCATCGAGGTCTGACGCCCGCCGACGCATTCCAGTTCAGCGATCTGTGCGTTAGCCTTCCGGATGAGGCTTGATCATGAGGTCCTTGAACAGGCTCTGGTAAATGCCGTGCGGGATCACCCAGTGCACGCTCTTGGCATCGACCCACGCCGCGTGGTAGCCGACGAGGTTGCAGTTGTAGTCGATCCACATGTAACCGCGCTCGGTGCCGAAGCCGCACGTGTCGCCCCAGTTGTGGCCCCACGAGTTCTTCATGAGCCATGCGTGCTTGCTGTCGTCCCAGCCGACCAGCGTTACCGCATGGTTGATGCCCATGTTCGTCACGTGCTCGTTGTAGATGCCGCTCGTGTAGTGCTGGAAGGCCGAATCCGCCCACACCGCGACCGAAATCGCGCCGTGCTGCATCATCGCGTCTTTGATCTGCTGGACGCTGGGGATGCCTCCGTCCGGTATCACGAAGCCCCATGCCGCTGCGAAGTAGTAGTCCGGCTCGCCGGCCCACATCGTGTGCTGGGCGGCCGAGCCGTCGACGGCCAGATAGGGAACCTTCGCCTCAGAGGTCACGCCGTGCGCCATCATCCAGTTGAACACCGGCATGTACCAGCCTCCCGCGCAAGTGCCGCCCCCGCTGCAGCCGAGAATCTGCTGCTCGGAGTCATCGACAAGCCGGTTGTTTCGGATCAGGTCGCTCGATTCATATGAAGAGCAGGCCGCGAAGTCCCAGCAACTTCCGCAGTAGCCTTGGTCCTTGACCGGGCTTACCCGACCCATCTGGCGCAGGTCTACTGCCGCCGAATGCGAGTTCGGCAGCAGGAAAGGCCTGTAGGACCTATTCTTATTCATGTAAGCCTTCATCGCGATCGCGTCGTGCCTGAGCAACTCGACCGCCTTCGGGCTATGCACCAGGGCCAACTCGCGAAAGTTCTTCGGCACCTTCGTCATGCCGGCAATCAGTTCGAGCGGGCGGTCGGCGGGACCGGTGTAGCCAACCTTGAACGTGAAGTGCTTGGCCAGGATCTCGCTGCGTAGGGCGGCCAGCCGGGACTTGATCGCGGCGGGCGCCTTCGCTTCGCGATCCTGGTAGTTGAAGATTATTTCGTTGGGTGGCGGCTTTGGCAGCGGGGGAACTTGCGCGCTTCCCAGGGTCGCGACCGCCACCAGGCTGAGCGCGACGAATAATGTGTGAACTCGATACTTCAAAATGGAACCCTCCTTCCAACATTCGAGCATGGCCGATTTTTCTCGTCGGGTGCCCGTCTTGTTAGAATGATGTTCCTGCCGGGCGTTTCGCAAAACTGTCGAAACCAGCCGTCCGAGCGGGAAGACGAAAGCTCGTGTCCGCTAGGTAACCTAGACTCGGCGGCCAGGTCGCCAGGCGAGAAAAACCGTGTCCGGCGCCGCCATGCGTTCCCAAGACAAGGCTGAGGACAACGCCGTCCGCCGCCAGGCGGATTCCGCGGGCGTCGATCTGGCGCGCCTGCCAGCCCACATCGCGATCATCATGGACGGAAACGGGCGCTGGGCCAAGGCGCGCGGACGCCCGCGCCTGATGGGCCACCGCGAAGGCTATCGCAATCTGCGCAAGGTGCTCGCCGATTGCAGCGACCTCGGCATCCGCTATCTGACCGTGTACGCGTTTTCGGCCGAAAACTGGCGGCGTCCGCCCGACGAGGTCGAAGGCTTGATGAAGCTGCTCGAGCGGGCCGCGCGCGACGAACTGCGGATGATGCTGCAGAACAACGTGCGAATGCGGCTGGCGGGCAGAATCGACGAATTGTCGCCCGCCTTGCGCCGCGTCTTGCTCGATACGGTTGCCACCACCGAAGGCAACACGGGCATCGTGTTCACGCTCGCGGTCAACTATGGCGGGCGGGCGGAGATCGTGGACGCGGTCCGCGATCTGGTGGCGGCGGGCTTCGAGCCCAACGACATCACCGAGGAGCTGGTTTCCGCCCACCTCTACAACCCCGATCAGCCCGAACCCGACCTGATGATCCGCACCGCGGGCGAGGTGCGCTGGAGCAACTTCCTGCTTTGGCAAGGCGCGTACTGCGAGCTGGTGGTGTCGGATGTGCCGTGGCCGGAGTTCGGACGCAGGCAGTTGTTCGAGGCGGTTGCCACCTTCCAACACCGCACGCGCAAGTTCGGCGCGGTTGTGGAGTAGGGCCGCATGGCTGACTTACCCCGCGATGGGCCAGGCTTGGACCTCGCGATGGACATGGAGGAAATCCTGATTGCTGGCGTGGGCGGCGGGTTTTTGTGCCTCGGCTCGTACCTCGCCACGCACATGGCCGCTTGGGTCGCGATTTCATGCTGGATTTGGGGCGGCTTCGATCTGCTGGTCGCTCTCTACAGGGTAGTTCTGGAGGGTGGCACGGCCACTGGACGCCTAGTCGTTTCAGTCATCACCTTGGCGGCGCTCGGATATGTCTTCTGGTCGACTCAGACCTCCAACAGTCGGGGGAAGGAGCAGCCTTTGGAGCCTCCTCCAATCTCCTCTACGTTGAATGGGGAAGCCAGGCAACCTTCGATCACCTAGTCACAGAGGCTGTACCACGTGCCCGACCACGCGTTGGGATCGGAACTCGCATCGCCCGAGCGGTGGCCCTCGGGGTCGACCTTCGCTTCGTCGAAGCCCGCCGAGCCTGGGATGTGCTTTGCGTGCCCGTCGGCGAAGATCATCGACCCACCAAGCGGGTTCCAGCGGCGATAGTAGTTGAAGGGCGGCGCGCAGTCGTAGCCGTAGCGCGCGCATCCGGGGTCTTGGGAAGCCTCGAAGAAGGGGAACATCTCCAGTCGGATGATCCGGGTGCCGGCGGGGTCGTCGGCCTGCGTTTCCCTCACCAGTTGGGTCGCGTTGAAGGTTTGCGTGCGTGGGTCGTAGATGGAAAAGAAGTTGTTCTGCGACGACTCGCCCGCCACCGTCGTGAACATGCAGTGGTCGAAGCGGTAGGACGTGCCATACGCCTCCCAATAGGTTAGCGGGCTCCGCCCCTGGGCGATCAGCCCGGGGTCCTGAGGCAGATACGGACCGCCGAAGTCGAACGGGCTCTTGAACATCTCCTTGGTCTTGCCGTAGGGGAGGAGCAGCACCTCGGTGCCCTTGTGCTGGGCGGGCGCGTAGATCGTGGGGTCGCTGTTGTAGGCGTAAAAGATCGGCTCGGTGTCGTCGTAGTCGGTCAAGTACATCTTGTCGGCGAGGCCGATCTGGCGGGCGTTGCTGAAGCAGGCGGTGCTGCGGGCGGCGTCCTTGGCGCGGGCGAAGACGGGGAAGAGGATCGCGGCGAGGATCGCGATGATGGCGATCACGACGAGCAGTTCGATGAGGGTGAAGCCGGCGCGGGCTCTGCGTGGCTGCACATCCCTCCAGACGTGCCGTCTGGAGGGTTCACGACGGGCACTCTTCGCCGCGCTATCGGTTTCACTTAGCGGGACAGCCTCCAGACTGCAAGTCTGGAGGCATCGGAAACGTGCGCGGCCCCGTCTGCCGCGGCGCAGCGAAGGCAGGAGTGAACGCAAGAGGGGGTGAATCAGGAATCCGAAACGAACCATGGTCGAAACCTCCATGAACGCCGCCTCCGCATTCGATTGCGAAGGCTCGCCCGGAGTTCGCCCCGAGGATGCCGGGGCGGCCAGGTTCGTCTTCCACAATCCCTACGCCGGAATTACCCGGATCAGGTTCCTGGGGTCATCCGCGCCTCCAGCGCGGAACTCTCAGCCTTGCGGCTCCCCCTTGCGGGCGTTGTTCGGCTTCATTATAGCCGGCCGGGGGGAGGCGACTAGCGACCAGTGACTAGTGACAAATGTGGTGAAGCTACTCGGCTGGCTCGTCGTCCTCGCCAACCGGGTCGAGGTCGCCGTCGTCTTCCTTCTGCACGATGCGCGCGATCGAGCGCACCTGGTCGCCAGGCGCGAGGTTGATCAGCTTCACCCCTTGCGCCACCCGCCCCACCAAGCGAATTTGGCTGACCACCAGCCGGACGCTCTTGCCGCCCTGGGTCATTACCATGAGGCGGTCGTCGATATCGACCACCTCCGCCCCCACGATCAGCCCCGTCTTCGCGGTGCACTGCATGGTGAGAATGCCGCTGCCCGCGCGGCCCTGGATGCGGTAATCGTCGAGGTTCGTGCGCTTGCCGTAGCCGTGCTCGCCAACGACAAGCAGGGTGGCGGCCTCGCGCACCACGTCGGCCGAGACCACGATGTCCTCGCCCTTCAGCCGCATGGCGCGAACGCCGCCCGCCGCGCGCGAGCGCGAGGTGGCCTGCGTCTCTCGAAACCGGATCGATTGGCCGTGGCGGGTGACGAGCATGACGTCGTCTGCGCCGCGCGTCTTAAGCGCCCAGCTCAGCTCGTCGCCCTCTTCGATGTCGAACGCGATGATGCCGTTGTTGCGGATGTTGGCGAACGCGCTCATCGGCGTGCGCTTGATCTCGCCCTGCCGGGTCACCAAGGTCAGGAATCCTTCGCCGCCCGCGATGTTCTTGACGCTCACGGTGGCGGTCACCCGCTCGCCGCCGAGGATGTTGATGTAGTTGATCACCGGCATTCCGCGGGCGTACCGCCCGCTCTCGGGGATCTCGTAGCCCTTCAGCCGGTAGACCCGCCCCCGGTCGGTGAAGAACAGAATCGTGTGGTGGGTGCTGATCTCGAAGAGGTGGGCGGGCTCGTCGTCGCCCTTATGCACGTTGGCGACGCCCTTGCCGCCACGCCGCTGCTCGCGGTAAGCATCCTTTGACACGCGCTTGATGTAGCCGTCGCGCGAAATCGAGATGATCGCCTCTTCGTCCGGGATCAGGTCCTCTTCGGTGAACTCGCCCGCCTCACGCGGCTGGATGCGAGTGCGCCGCTCGTCGCCGAACTTGTCGCGCAAGGCCACGATTTCTTCCGTGAGCACCTGGGTGAGCCGGACCGGATCGCTGAGGATGTCCATCAGGTTCTGGCCCCGGCGAAGGGCTTCCTTGTAGTCGGCCTCCAGCTTCTGTTGTTCGAGTTGAGTAAGGCGCCTGAGCGGCATCGCGAGCACCGCGTTGGCTTGAAAGGGGGACATCTCGAACTCGCGCACCAGTTCTAGCCGGGCGGCGGCGGGGTCGGCGCTTCGGCGAACCACCGCGATCACTTCGTCCAGGAACCGCCGCGCGATCTGGAAGCCCTCGTTGAGGTGCACTTCTTCCAGGGCCCGATAAAGCTCGTGGCGCGTGCGCCGGACGATCACCTGGCGGCGATGGCGCAGATACTCGTCGAGCATCACGAGCACGGGACAGGTTCTTGGGGCCAGATCGACCAGGCCGAGCATGATCGCCCCGAAGGTCACGCGCAGGTTGGTGTGCTTGAGCAGGTAGTTGAGCGCCTTGTTCGCGTTCACGTCGCGCCGCAGCACGATCTCGATCCGCATGCCGCGCTTGTCCGAGTAGTCCTGCACCTCGGTGATTCCGTCGAACTTGCGCTCTTTTGCGATCCCGGCGATGCTCTTGACCAGGTTCTCTTTGTTGACCTGGTAGGGCAGCTCGGTTATCACGATCATCGACTTGCCCGCATCGCCCATCTCGATGCTCGTCTTGGCCTGCAGGATGATCGAGCCGCGGCCCGTCTCGTACGCGGACCGGATGCCTTTCGTGCCCATGATCGTGCCGTAAGTGGGGAAGTCGGGGCCGGGGAGCACTTCCATCACCTCGTCGAGCGTGCTACCGGGCCGCTCGGTGCGCAGGATGAGCGCGTTGCACACCTCGGTGAGGTTGTGGGGCGGCAGGTTGGTCGCCATCCCCACCGCGATGCCCTGGCTGCCGTTGCAGAGCAGGTTCGGGAACTTGCCCGGAAACACCATCGGCTCGTTGAGGGTCTGCGCGTAGTTCGGCACCCACTCGACCGTATCCCGATCGAGGTCCTCCATGAGTTCCATCGCGAGGGGGGTCAGGCGGCACTCGGTGTATCGCATCGCCGCGGGGGCATCGCCGTCCACGCTGCCAAAGTTGCCCTGACCCTGTACGAGCGGGTAGCGGAGCGACCAGGCCTGCGCCATCCGCACTAGGGTGGGATACACGACCGCCTCGCCGTGGGGGTGATAGTCGCCGCTGGTCTGGCCGCAGACCTTGGCGCACTTGCTGAATGCGCCGTCGGGCGCGAGATTCAACTCGCGCATCGCATAGAGGATGCGGCGCTGCACTGGCTTCAGGCCGTCGCGCACGTCGGGCAGCGCCCGGGCGATGATGACCGAAATCGCGTAGTTGACGTAGGAGCGCCCGAGCTCCTCATCGACGTTGACGACTTGGATCTGCGGTTCGAACTCGGCCACTGGTGTTTGGATCCCTCAGCACGCCCGCGCGATCCTTCAGATTAGGATGGGGACGCCAAGGTTATTCTACCTTCCCGGGCCGGTTGGCGGCCCGCGCCGGTTCGGGTTGGTTTGCCGTCCTCACCAGGTAGTGAAGGCAATTTTCGAGGCGGTTGTGCGAGGGCTGGCACTCGTTCTCGTGGTGATGGGCGCACGCGGCGCGCTCGGTCAACAAGCCCCGAAGGACCTCGATCCGATCAATCCGGACCGTCCCGACTTCACCAACGGCACCGCGATCGTGCCGATGGGCAAGGTGCTGCTCGAGACCGGCTATCTGAACACGAACTCGCGCGACACGCGCCTTCGCGAATTCGGCGACCATCTGCTGCTGCGGGTGCCGATCTCAGACCGGTTCGAGTGGCGCTTCGACATGGGCGGATACGCGATTCAAGATGTGGCAGGAGTGCGGGCGAGCGGCCTTGAGGACTTCACCCCCGGCTTCAAGTGGCGCTTTCGGGATGCTCGGGGCAGCCAGCCCGCCTTGGCCCTCTTTGCGGGAGTGACGCTGCCAACGGGGGCGAGCGACATTGGCAACCCGGCTCCCCAACCCAGCTTGGCCCTGTATGCAGACCGGCAGCTCACCGCGAGCACATCTCTGGGGGTTAATGTCGTGGCGACCTACACCAACGATGATGCCGGCCGCTTTACTCAATATGTTGCGAGCGCTTCTTACGGCATGCAGCTAAGCCCCCGCACCAATGGCTTCCTGGAGCTGTATTCGGTAATGCCCGAATCTAACGGCGGCCCCAACGTGGAGGTATTCGATGCCGGCCTTGGCTACCTGCTCAACAATGATACGATGGTCGATCTGCATCGGGGCGTCGGCCTCAACCGCCGGCGTCCGAACTCGTTTTGGGGTGTTGGCGTGAGCTTCCGGTTCTAGGGGTCGTCGAACGGTGGTCTAACAGTGGCCGAACGACGTTCGAAAGTGGTCAGCTTGGTCAACCGCTGAGTCCCGACCAGGGCGAGTGCATTGTGCGCTGCATACCCTTAGATCTTGCCGAGCGGTCAACACAAGGACGCCACTGATGGCGTCCGCAAAGGAATCGGTGAGCGAACCCCGGGATGGGGTGAGCGAGCCAGAGAGAAGAACATCACCCCTGCCATTCGGGCGGGGGTCGGTGAGGCGCGCGCCGAACCGGGGGGTGGACGACAGCCAGTGATGGCAAGAACACGGAGTGCGTCTTGCAATCCGTGCAAGTCCGCCACGGTAGATTAGCGGCATGGCAACGGGCAGGCTCGTGGTCGGCGTGAGCGGCGCAAGCGGGGCGATCTACGCCCAGCGCTTCCTGCGCCAAGCTGCCCGCTTGTACCAAGAAGTCTTCCTTACCCTCAGCGAGCAGGCGATCCAAGTCGCGGCGACCGAGCTTTGCGTGACCCTCGACCGATCTGCATTCTCGACCAAGAAGTGGTTAGGCGAGGAATTCAAGAACATTAGGCTACTGAACGAAAGGGACTACTTCACGCCTCCCGCGAGCGGCTCTTTCACCCACGACGGCATGGTGATCGTTCCGTGCTCGATGGGCACGGCGGGGCGGATCGCCAACGGCATCAGCGACGACCTCTTGACCCGCTCCGCGGACGTGTGCCTAAAGGAACGGCGGCCTCTCATCCTAGTTCCTCGCGAGATAGCTGGCCGACTCGGTGGTGGCGCGCATCCTCCAAGCCCTCGGTCAGGATCAGAGCTTGTTCAAGCCGTGGATGCAAACGGATTGAAGCGCAAGATCGTCGTCGCGGGTGGAGACGGGTTCCTCGGCGGCGCGCTCGTGTCGCACCTCAGACAGGCAGGCTATGACGTCGTCGCGCTGGTTCGTCGACAACCGACAGCCGGGCAGATGCAATGGGATGGCAAAACCCTCGGCCCGTGGACTGAGGCGCTCAGCGAGGCGAAGGCGGTCGTGAACCTCACCGGTTCGTCGATCGCAGTCCGGTGGTCCAGGTCCAACGTGGAGCGGATCAGTGCGTCCCGGCTCGAGCCCACCCGTGCGATCGCTCAGGCGATCGCCGCCGGCCCTGCGCCGTCTGGCGTTTGGATCAACGCCTCGGGAATCGGCTACGGCGACACCGGAGATCGTGAGGTTGACGAACGAACGCCGCTCGGGCAAGGCTTCCTGGCTGAGCTTTGCGCGGCCTGGGAACGCGAGATGTTGCATAAGCCGGGTTGCCGCACCGTTGCCCTTCGGATGGGTCCGGTGCTCTCGAACGAAGGCGGCCTACTCCCACAGCTGGCAACCCTCAGCAAGTGGGGCCTTGCTGGGAGGGCGGGCGACGGGCGTCAGTACGTCCCTTGGGTTCACCTCGACGACCTTCTCAACCTTATCCTCTGGATAATCGACACTCCGGTCGAGGGCCCGCTTCACGCAACTGCGCCCAATCCGGTCTCGAATGCCGAATTCATGGCCGAAATTCGGCGCAGGCTCCGCCGTCCGTGGTCGCCGCCCGTTCCCGCCTTCGCGGTACGTCTGATTGGTAAGCTGCACGGCCCCGATGCCGAGTTGACCCTATCGAGCAATCGGGTCATCCCGCGCGCCGCGCTCGACCATGGGTTCGCCTTTCGCTTTCCGACGCTTGGTTCAGCGCTGGACGATCTACTGGGCCCCAAAGCTCGCTCTGGTACCCTATAAGGAAGCTGGGCTCGGTTGGAGCCCCTGAACCGGCTATGCAGATCACCCGCGAAGACCTCAACCCTTGCACCGTCAAGCTCGACATCGTCTGCGACCGCGCGGAGGTTGAAAAGGGCTTCGCGAAGGCGGTTAGGGCCTTGAGCACGCGCGTGAAGATCCCCGGCTTCCGGCCGGGCCATGCTCCCGTGCATCTGGTCGAAGCCGCGCTCGATCCAGCCATCCTGCGCGAGGAAGCGGTCGAGCAAATAGTTAGGGAAACTTATCAAAAGGTGCTTACCGAGCAGGCGATCGTCCCCGATCCAAGCGTCACAGTTCGGTTCGAGCTGGAGAAGGCGAGCAAGGAAGAAGGCGTCTGCCAATTCTGGGTCAAAGTCCCCCTCCCTCCGAAAGTAGAACTTGGCGATCTCGACGGGTTGACCTACGAAGCGCCCGACGCAGAGCCGACTGACCAAGAGGTGGACCATCAGATCGAAGAGCTTCGGCGGAAGCGTTCGACGCGCGAGGCGGTCACCGATCGCGGCGCCCAAGAAGGGGATATCTGCGTTCTCAATATCAAAGAGGATGGCGTCGCCGGCGAAGGTCGCACATTCATGACCGTGGTCGGCCAAACCTTCGCGCAGCTCGACCTGGCCCTCGAAGGCATGCGGGCCGAGGAAATGAAGAGCCTGAGCGTCACCTTTCCCCCGAACTTTCAGGAGAAGGACTGGGCGGACAAGACGGTCGATGTGCAGCTCACGCTCAATTCGGTGAGCGCGGTGAGGCTCCCCGAGTTGGATGAGAACTTCGCCAAGGCGCTCAAATCCGACAGTCCGGAGGCGTTGCGAGACCAGGTCAGGAAGCTCATCGGCGAGGCCAAGGCGGAGGCCTCGCGCGAAATCGCGACCGAAAAGCTGTTCGACGAGCTGCTCGCCCGAAGCACGGTGAATGTCTCGGACGGCATGTGGGAGGCTCTGGCCGAGCGGCGCATGAGGGAAACGGCGGAAGAGCAAGCAAAGGCAGGCAAGACCCTCGAGCAGTACGCCCAGGAGATGGGCATGACGCTCGAACAGTTCAGCGAGGCTTGGCGTGAGAAGGCGAGGACGAGCATCGAGCGCGCGCTCGTCGTGCGCGAAGTGTACGCAAGGGAGAAGATGTCGCTCGGCGATGCCGATTTGAATAGGGAGTTGGTGGAGATGGCGCGCGAGTTTGCTATCAGCCCCGTCGAGCTTCTCGAAATCCTGAAGAAGAATCAGGCGATCGAGGAACTCAGGTTCCGGGCTCTCTCGCGTATGGTCGGTGACTTTTTGATTGAGCGCGCCCAGGCGCGCGAACCTGCGGGGGCGGTGTCTTAAGGCTGGACGCCGCTGGCCCCAAGTGCCATGCAAGAGGCTAGAGACAAGGAGCTACGAGGAGAAGAGTATCCAATGGGAATCCCCTACGTCATCGAGCAGACCGCCCGCGGCGAGCGCAGCTACGACCTTTGGTCGAGGCTCCTCAAAGATCGCATCGTCTTCCTTGGCCTTCCGATCGACGACTACGTCGCCAACCTGATCGTCGCGCAGCTTCTATTCCTCGAGAAAGAAGACCCTGACAAGGATGTGGATTTTTACGTCAACTCGCCGGGTGGCTCGGTAAGTGCGGGGCTGGCGATCTACGACACGATGCAGATCATAAAGCCCGATGTTGCGACAATATGTGTGGGCCAGGCCGCCTCGATGGGAGCGGTGCTGCTTGCGGGCGGCGCCAAAGGCAAGCGGTCCTGCCTCAAATATGCGCGGATCATGATCCACCAGGTCACCGCCGGGTTCCAAGGCACGACCGCCGACATCAATGTGCAGGCCGCCGAGATCAACCGAAACATGGACGTTCTCATCAACGTTTTGGCAAAGCACACGAACAAGGATCAGGAGAAAGTCCGCAAGGATTGTGACCGCGACTATTGGATGTCGGCCGAAGAAGCCGTAACATATGGGATAGTGGACAACGTCCTGGAGCCGGGCACGCGCTGATCTGCAGCTAAGGCGAACCGTTTATGGCCAAGACCCTCGAACGACGCGACCAGTGCTGCCTCTGCGGCAAGACGAAGGAGCAGGTTAAAAAGCTCATCGTCGGCCTCCACGGAGCCGTCTGCTCGGACTGCATCGACCTGTGCAACGACATCCTGCACAACGAATCGGACCGGGGGATTCCGACAAGCCCGACCGTCGTTAGGCCAACCACCGTCGCCAGCTTGGCGTCCACCGTGCCGAAGCCAAAGGAGATCGTCCAGTTCCTCAACGGCTACGTCGTGGGTCAGGAACCGGCCAAGCGCGCCCTGTCGGTGGCGGTTTACAACCACTACAAGCGGATCAACGACAAGAGCGACGACGAGGTCGAGCTCCAGAAGAGCAACATCCTCATGGTCGGCCCGACCGGCTCCGGC
>JACOSL010000029.1 GCA_016179045.1 Fimbriimonas ginsengisoli
CCCCTACGGGTTCGATAGCCTCGGCACCAAGGGTAGGCCGAGGCATGTCCCACCGTCGTCTCTCCCCTCCCGCCCGGCACACCTGAGTGCCGAGGCTTTGTTGCTAATCTCATATCTACCATCAACCATTAGGCTACCATCACCGCCACCAGTTCCCTGCCAAACGACGCCATTCCAACAGCTTCGATAGCCTCGGCACCAGGGGTAGGCCGAGGCATGTCCCCCGGGCGTCATCCTCCTACGCGTCGGGCCGCATTGTAGCTCGGTCCCGCCTCCACAAACGCGAACACCTGCTCGGCGAGGCCCCGATCCTCATCATACAGCCCCGCTCTTCGCTTCCGCCCTCGGCCGCGCGGTGGCCCTCAAACAGCACGCCCGAACCCGGGCGCGGACGCGGTTGATATAGTCCGCCCGCTGGTTCACCCCCACCGCTCCGCGCGCGTCGAGGATGTTGAACACGTGCGAGCAGCGCAGCGCAAGATCGAACGCAGGATAAACCAAAGCAAGCGGCGTATCGAGCGCGGCTAATTCCTCTTCGGTCGGCTCGCGTTCGGGCTTGGTGGCGGTCAAGATGCCTTGCTCGGCGTCCCAAAACACCGCCGTCTCGATCGTGCGCTTGGATTCCGCCTCATACAGCTCGAATAGCTGGAACAGCATCGCGGTGTCGGCGACCTCGAAGTTGTACACGTTGTGCTGCATCTCCAGCTCGTACTCAGCCTTGCGGTAGCTGAGCCCTTCCGCCCATTCGAGGTCGGTCCAGAAAGAGGTCTTGCCGTCGAGCAATAGGCACAGCCGCTCGGGGCCGTAGGTGATCTCGGCGGACACCGGGTTGCACTCGATGCCGCCCATCTGCTGGAAGAAGGTGAACTGGGTGATCTCGGCGCCGTTCATCCACACCTCCCATCCGACTCCGCTCGCCCCCAGCGATGGCGACTCCCAGTCGTCCTCCACCAGGCGGATATCGTTCTTCTTGGTGTCGAATCCGAGCGCCTCGAGCGAGCCCATGTATTGGTCCACCACGTCGTTCGGGCTCGGCTTGAGGATCACCTGATATTGGTAGTAGCGCTGGTTGCGCTGCGGGTTGCGCGTGTAGCGCCCGTCGGCGGGACGGCGCGAGGGCTGCACGTAGGCCACGTTCCACGGCTCTGGCCCGAGCGAGCGCAAGGCGGTTGCGGGGTGCATCGTGCCCGCCCCGACCTCCATGTCGTAGGGCTGCAGGATCGCGCACCCCTTGCTCGACCAGTAGTCGTTCAGCCTCGCGATCAGGTCTTGGAGGAGCATCGGGAAGTGGGAGTGTACCGGGGTGTGGGGCGTCGAACGATTGTCTAACGATTGTCTAACGGTTGCCTAACGATTGTCGGACGATAGCTGAACTATGGTCGAACAGTTGTCTAACCATGGCCACTATGGATGGAGTCTGGGCAATTGTCCGACTATCGTCCGACTATTGTCCGACCATCGTTCGGCTCCCCTGGTATAACCAGACAGTTCATGCCGATTGCCCTCGGGCTTGACTGCGGGGGGTCGTCCTGCCGCGCGCTCGCCGTCGACGCAAGCGGGAGCCCCGTGTTTCGGGGCCATGCCGGGCCCGCCAACCTCGCCACATCCTCCCCAGCAGGCCTGCGCCGCTCGCTCGCCAAGGCTTCGGCCGGCGCGCCTGCCCCGCAGGCCGTTTGCGCCGGCTTCGCCGGGCTCGTAGGTCAAGAGGGCGAGGCGACGGCCATCGATCTGCTTACCGAACTGTTTCCATCCGCGAGCCTGCGCGCTTTGCCTGATTACGCGATCGCGCTTGCCGCTTTCCCCGACCGCCCCGACGTGTGCGTCTTAGCCGGAACCGGCTCAGTCGTTTGCTCCGCTGGGCCCGGCGGCTTTGTGAAGAGCGGAGGCCGGGGCTATCTGCTTGGGGATGCCGGTTCCGCGTTTCGCATCGGGCGCGACGCGCTTGTCGCGTACCTAGACCAACCTGAAGCCGCCTCGCCCGCTATGACGAGCGCCCTCAGCGAGGTTTTCGGGATGCTCGACGAGTCCAGTCTGATCGTTAAGCTCTACCAGTCCAGACAGCCCGCCCGCCTCTTGGCCCACCTCGCCCGCGCGGTCGCCAAGGACGCCCAAGCCGGTCATGAAGCCGCCTGCGCGATCATGGAATCTTCCATGCGGGAGTTGGCGGAGACGGTGCGCCGGCATGTGGCGAAGCACTTGGGGGATCGCAAGAACCTGAAGATCGGGCTGGCAGGGGGGCTGTGGAAAGCGGCCGCGTTCCGCCAAGCCTTCGAGCATCAGGCGCGCGCAGCCATGGCCCACCTTGATTTGAGCTTCACGCTCCTCGATCGTCCGCCGGTGGCGGGCGCGGCCGAACTGGCGCGGGAGGCCCTTCTTGGGAACTGAGTCCCGCAACCCGCGATCCTACGGCCTCGACCGGATGAGCGCCCGCGAGATCGTGCGCCTCATGGACGAGGAGGAAGTGGCGGTGATGCGCGCGATGAAGCTCGCCGAACCCGAGATTGCGTTGGTCGCGGAGAAGGTTTCGCAGGCCTATCTGGCGGGCGGGCGCATCGTTTATGTGGGAGCGGGCACGAGCGGGCGCATCGCCCTGATGGATGCGGCGGAAATGCCGCCCACCTTCGGCATCGATTCGGAGCGGTTCATCGGCGTCGTCTCCGGCGGCGATACCGCCGCCAGCCGCTCGATCGAGGATGCGGAAGACGACGAATACGCCGCCATCATCACCCTCAACAATCTCAAGCTGGAGCGTCGCGACGTGCTGATCGCGCTTGCCGCCTCCGGGCGCACGCCTTACGTGGTGGCGGCGGTACGACACGCTAGACAGAAGGGCGTTTGGACGTGCGGCATCGCCAACAACCGGGGCACGCCGCTGCTCGAAACCGCCGATCTCGGAATCCTGCTCGACACCGGCCCCGAAGTGCTCACCGGCAGCACTCGCCTCAAGGCCGCCACCGCCCAGAAGCTCGCCCTCAACCGGATCAGCACCGCCGCCATGGTGCTGAGCGGCAAGGTCGTCGAAAACCTGATGGTGGACGTGAAGGCCAAGAATCAAAAGCTCAAGGAGCGCTGCGCACGCATCGTGACCGAGCTCAGCACCAAGACCTTCGACGAGGCCTGGGATCTGCTTGAGGCGCACGATTGGAACCTGAGGCGGGTGCTGCAGATGGTGCGCAGCCCGGTCGGGGCTCCGAGCCGGTCGTAGGGCTGCCATAATTCCGCGCGATGCCGTACAAGATCGCGGTGTTGCCGGGCGACGGGATCGGTCCCGAGGTCGTCGCCGAAGCGCTCAAGGTCCTGAAGGCAGTCGGCGCGCCCAGCGAGTTCGAGCACGCTCTGGTCGGCGGCAGCGCCTACGACGCGACCGGCAATCCCTTGCCTCCCGCGACGCTAGAGTTGTGCCGCCAAGCCGACGCGGTGCTGCTCGGGGCGGTGGGCGGACCCAAATGGGATCGGCTCGAGCCGGTCGAACTCCGCCCCGAAGTGGGCGCTTTGCTTCCGCTACGGGCGGAGCTCAACCTCTATGCCAACGTTCGGCCCGCGCACACCTTCCATGCCCTGGTCAACGCCAGCCCGCTCAAGGGGAAGAACGGACTCATCGACCTGGTGGTGATGCGCGAACTGACGGGAGGCATCTACTTCGGCAAGCCGCGCGAGCGGCGGGAAGGCGGCACGCAAGCCGTCGACACCTGCGTGTACTCGCGGTTCGAGATCGAGCGCATCGCCCACCGCGGGTTCGAGATCGCGCGCCAGCGTCGGAGCAAGATGGTCAGCGTGGACAAGGCGAATGTGCTCGAAACGAGCCGCCTTTGGCGGGAGACGGTCACCGCTCTAGGCACCGACTATCCCGACGTCGAGCTTTCCCACATGCTGGTCGACAACTGCGCGATGCAGCTCGTGCGCGACCCGCGCCAATTCGATGTGATCCTCACCGAGAACATGTTCGGCGACATCCTCTCCGATGAGGCAGCCGTCATCACCGGGTCGCTCGGGTTGCTTCCCTCCGCTTCGCTGAGCGACGCACGGGACGGCCGGGTTTTCGGCCTCTACGAGCCGATCCACGGCTCCGCTCCCGACATCGCTGGGCAGGGCAAGGCCAATCCGCTAGCCGCCATCTTGAGCGCGGCGATGATGATGCGCTTTTCATTCGGCGACGCGCAAAGCGCGGACCGGATCGAGCGGGCGGTCGAGCGAGCCCTCAATGACGGGCTGCGAACTGCCGACATCGCCGGCCACGGCCCGACGATCTCCACCACCCAGATGGGGGACGCGGTCGCGGCTCGGTTAAGCTAGCGCGGTGCCGATCCACTTTCTGCACGTTCGCAAGGCGGGGGGCACCGCGATCCGCCACACGCTCTCGCCCGTGGCCGAGGCTTATTCGATTATCCTCCACGGGCACGATACGCGGCTGTCGCAGGTGCCAGTGGGCGAGAAGGTGTTCTTCGTTTTGCGCCATCCGGTCACCCGCTTCGTCAGCGGCTTCAACAGCCGCCTGCGCAAGGGGCTGCCGCGGCATTTCATCGAGTGGCGTCCTGAGGAGGAGCGGGCGTTTGAAGCGTTCCAGACGCCTAACAGCCTTGCCGAGGCGCTCTCAAATCCAGAAGTCCGGTCACGAGCCGAGGATGCGATGCTTTCGATCGCCCACGTTTCGAGTTCGTTCGCCGATTGGTTCGACGGCATCGAGGAAGTTGAGCGCCGCCTGCCCGACATCGTGTTGATCTGCTTCCAGGAGAAGCTACTAGCCGACTTCGAGCGGCTGAAGAAGCTGCTGGGCCTGCCGCCCCAGCTCTCGCTGCCCACCGATCCCGTCAAAGCTCACGCCACGCCAACCGGGCTCAACCGCCGCCTCAGCAAGCTCGCACTGGACAACCTGGGGGAGTGGTACAAGGCGGACATCGCCTTCTACGAACGCTGCGCGGAACTGCGGCGGGCCACGGTTTGGTGACGCATGGTCTGAGACCACCGCCCGGACGTCAGTTGGGCAAAGTGGCTTGAGCCGCCGCCGCCTCGAACTCCGCTAAGACCACAAAGTGCCCGCACCACCGGCGTGCATACTGGAAGTCGAACGAGCCGGACTGGGTCTCGAGAACCTGAACGACGTCGTTCCACTGGCGGTCGCTCACGCGGTTGGCCAACACGAACCAGCGCAGCTTGGCGATTACGATGTCCTCGGGAGAGCAAAACTGGGCCTCGAAGCCCGCCTCGATGGGATAGCGACGCCGCCGCGCCATCATCTCGTCGATGTAGGGCCCTGGCGACAGAACGAACACATCGATCTTGAAGAGATCCTCCAAATGCAGCAGTTGGAACGAACGAAACGGATCCTGGCCGCTGGCAGCCGCCTGCATTTCAGAGAGCGAGAACTCGTACGCGTCGCCAAGACGCCTTGCCAGGCGCTCCGCACCCGACCAGTCTAGGAGCACCACCACATCCACGTCCATCGTCTGGCGTGGTTGGCCCCACGCGCTGCTTGCGAAGCTTCCTCCGATCGCGTAAGGGATGCTCAATTCGTCCAAGACCCTGAGCAAGGGTGCGATGACTGAGAGGGTAGGGCTCAAGTCGGCCGTCGTTTCGAGGTCAAATACCTCCTCGTCTGCTCTGGAAACATCGCCCTGCTCATGTCGACCAGCTCGAACGTCTTCTGAATCCTCCACTCGACGCTCTTCTCGCGAAGCAGGCGCAGCCGAGCCAGGTGGGCTTCCGGAGTGGTGTCCATGAGGTCCGTTCGTCTCACGACCGAGATTGTACAACCCTTCCAAGCTCTTCCCGAGCCCCGGTATCGTAGGGACATGCACCGTATCCTCCGGTCTCTCGGCCTCGTCGGGCTCATCGCCTGCGCGATGGCCCAAGCGGCCGGCGTGCAAGAAGACGCCGCAAAGAACATCGAAGGCGACATCAGGGGCCTGCGAAAGCTGCCCGACGCGGCAGTGCCCGCCGAGATCAAGCGGATCGCGAGGGTAATCGCCGCCCTGCCGAGCGGCCAGGGGAAGCTCGATCTCGCCGAGTTCCTCGCCAACCGCTCCACCGAAGGCGATTTCGGGCGCGAGACCCTGCAGCAGGTCACGGACACCCTGGTCCTCGCCCTGCGCGAGCATCCCGCTCCGCGCGAGAAGGGCGAGCCCGCCTCGGCTTACCTCGAACTAGCCGAACTCGCGCGCTACGAGGGGATGAAAGTCTGGCTCAAAACACCCGACTACGCGGCCGCGCTCGCCAAGGTGGACGCCACCGATGCCGCCCGACGAAAGGCCGATTTCACCCTCACGGACCTCGGCGGCAAGAAGTGGACGCTCTCCAAGTTACGCGGCAACGTGGTGGTCGTGAACTTCTGGGCAACGTGGTGCCCACCTTGCCGCAAGGAGATGCCCGATCTCGAGAAGCTCTACCATCAGTTCAAGCCCAAGGGCCTCGTGATCCTCTCCATCTCGGATGAACCTGACGCCAAGGTGCGCCCGTTCATCGCCGAGCACAAATACAGCTACCCGATCCTGCTCGATCCCGGCCGCAAGGTCAACGAGCGCTACCGGGTCGCCGGCATCCCCAAAAGCTTCGTCTACGACCGCCGAGGGCGGATGGTAGCCCAATCCATCGACATGCGGACGCGGGGGCAATTCCTCGCCTTGCTCGCCAAGGCGGGATTGCATTAGGCTGACGCTCCGAGTCAGCCGGCCTTGACCATTCCGGCGGAACTCGACGGCTCGGGGATTGGCTCGCCTGCATCCCGCATAGCCTCAAGGTGCATCGCGAGCGCCTCCGAAATTAAGCCGCGCACCTCGTCCAGCGTGTCGCCCACCGCCACGCAACCCGGCAGATCGGGCACGTGGGCGCCCCAACTCGAGGATGTGCGCGAATAAACGACCAAATACTCCTTCATCGCAATCCGGCTTGATTCAAGATCGACTTCTCCGTTGGCTTTGGAAGTTCCTTTGATGGGTGGCCGGCAATGGTGACGATGCCGCGCTTGCCGGGATGCTTGAACTGGCGGTGGCTTCCTTTCATTCGGACTTGCACCCACCCGTCGCTTTCGATCAGCTTGATGATATCACGCACCGTCACGCTGGCATTATGCAAGCCCCTTGGGCGCCCGGGCGGGCTGACTACTTTAGGAACCTGTTGAGCGTGCGCCTGATCTCGTCCAGCCGCTCGTCGGTCGAGGTTGTGATGCAGTGCTCGGGCGCATCGCCCGCGCCGTAGACACAGCTTTCCAGATGGGTCGAGAGCATCAGCACTCCAAACTGGTCGAGCGCTGCCCGCAGGGCCGCAACTTGGGTGAGGATGTCCACGCAGTAGCGCTCCTCGTCGAGCATCTTCTGGATGCCGCCAAGCTGGCCAGCTATCCGGGCAAGCCGCCGACCCGCATCGGCCTTCACCGATTGTTTCATGTGACCCTTCTTTCCGACGCCTCCAGTATGAGGCGTGTCGCCCTCTTGCCCCTTCAGCCCGAACCAGATGCGCCGATACAAATACTGGGATGGAGCGCGCGATCGAAGTAGAGGGCCTCGTGGTGACCTACCGAGGCAAGAGGGGCGCGGCCGTCGAAGCGGTGCGCGGTCTGGACTTCGAGGTTCGCCCCGGCGAGGTGGTCGGCTTCCTCGGCCCCAATGGCGCGGGCAAGAGTTCAACCCTCAAAGCCCTGATGGGCTTCGTTGAGCCTGCGTCCGGGTCGTGCCGCGTCGCCGGTCACCCAGCCGGCTCGCTCGAGGCCAAGCGGCACGCGGGCTACCTGCCCGAAGTTGCGCAGTACTACCCATTCTTGACTCCACTGGAAACCCTCACGCTATACGGCGAGCTCCAGGGTCTGAAGGGCGATGAGTTGCGGCACGAGGCGCACGAACTGCTCGACATGGTCGGTCTTGGCGCAGCCCACTCCCGACAGAACCGCACCCTTAGCAAGGGGATGCTCCAGCGAGTGGGCATTGCTCAGGCCCTGCTCGGCTCGCCCGACGTGCTCGTCCTCGACGAAGTGACGAGCGGCCTCGATCCAGTCGGGCGCCGGGAGCTTCGCGCCGTACTCAGGGAGCGCCGCAACCGAGGTTGCACCTTGCTCTTCTCCAGCCACGAGCTCAGCGAGGTGGAGATGCTGTGCGACCGAATCGTGCTCATCGAGCATGGGCGCTTGATCGAGGAGCGGAACGTCGAAGCCCTCAAGGACGAGCTCCGCCGTTTCTCGATCGTGTACCGAGGCCAGGCTTCGATGATCGGCCTGAGCGAGGAATGGCGAGAGCGTTCTGACGGCACGTTCTACGCGCGGTTCACAGGCAAGAAGGGCCTCATGCAGGCAATGGAGCGCGTATTCGCCGCAGGCGCCGAACTCATCGACGTCACCGCCGACCAAGGCTCGTTCGAGGATTACTTCGTGCAGGCGATCGGGAGGTCGGCATGAACCGGCGCGCGGTTTGGCCGCTCGCCCGATGCGTGATCATCGAGGCGGTTCGCCGCAAGGACCTCTGGGTGGTCGCGATCCTCGGCCTCATCATCATGCTCTTCGCGGGCGCACTCGGCTTCTTCGGCATGAGGGGCCTCGAGGCGTTCGCCAAAGACCTCGGGGTCAGCGTGCTCGGGCTGTTCTCCACGATCCTCGCCGTCTTGATTTCGGCCCGTCAGATTCCGGAGGAAATGAACCGCAGGACTCTCTGTCCCCTCCTCGCGCGGCCGATTTCACGCTTCGACCTGCTGCTTGGAAAGTATTGCGGCGCGGTGCTCGCCACCTGGCTCGCGTTTGCGATGCTCGCCGCCGCCACCGCAATCGGCTTGCTCGCCTTCGGCGTGCCCTTCGAGCCCATCTTCGCCCAATATCTGCTCCTGAAGATGCTCGGGCTCGCCGCGGTTTGCGCCGCCTCCTTTGCCTTGAGCCTTTTCACGACCCCAAGCGCGGCCGCCACGTTCGGGATGTTGCTCGCGTTCGGCTCCGGGATGCTGAGCCGGGCATTTGTGCTCGCGGGCCAATCCTGTCCGTCCGGGACGCGCTGGTTCTACGGCCTCATCGAGTCGCTCGTGCCCCAATTCTCGCTCTTCGACATCGGCGGGCGCGCCGCCGGCGGTTGGCCGCTCGTGCCGGTTTCGGTGGTCGGCGCTCTGACCGTGTACTGCACGATGATCGTGGGCGCGATGCTCTGTCTCTCCTGGCTGCGATTCCGGCGGCGTGCGCTATGAAGCGAGGAGATTTGCGGGGCGCCTCCATTGCCTGCGCATGTGCCTTGGCCCTCCTCAGCGCGGGCTCGACGGCCGATGCCCTGAAGGAACTCCTTGCCCTGCCCGACCGGCCAGCGGGGCTCGATGCCCATGAGACCCAGGCCGCCACTTCCCTCGTTGGCCAGGTGCGAACCAGCCTTAGCGCGTGGCTCTGGCTGCGCACCGATCTTTACCTACACAACTGGGTCGAGATGCGTCCGCTTAGCGACGGCGAGCGACGCCAGGGCCGATCGGTGGAGGGCGCGGCGAACGATGGCCACGATCAGATCATGCGCGAAGCGAATGTGACCGTCGTTCCCGCCCAGGCGGACGATTTTCGCGGCATCCTGGGCGACCTCGAACGGGAAACCGCCGCCTACAAGGACATGCACGGCCACAGCCACAACGACCCGACCGCCGCTTTGCCTCTCTTCCGGTTGATGACGTGGGTCGATCCGAAGTTCGTGCCCGGTTGGACGACAGGCGCCGCCGTGCTCGCGCGTGACCGAAACCCCGAGGGCGCTCGCCAGGCCCTGAAGTTCCTGTCGAGCGGCCTCCTCGCCAATGCCGACAACATCGAAATCCTCTCCTCGATCGGCTACGTAGAGATCACCCGCCGCAACGATCTCGAAACTGCCGCTCGCTACCTCGAACGTGCGCGCGCTGCGGGCCGCGTCGGTCGCGGCAAGCTCGACGAGGATGCCGATTCCGCCCTTCAGCAGACCTACCGCTGGCTTTCGCTCTGTTATCGAAACCTGGGTCGCTTCGATCAGCAGCTAGCCGTCGCCCAAGAGGGCCTTGGAATGTACGCCGACGACGCGGTTCTGGCCCGGCTCGCCGACGAGCCGCCGCTCATCATCGCCGCACCAAAGCAGGCAAAGGGCTCGTCGCCCCCATCCGCGCCGTAGAATAGGCCATGGGCAAGCTGCCCGGCGAGCGCATCTTGGGCCTCGAGACGGAATTCGGCTGCTTGGTGATGGACGACCAAGCCGGCTCAGCCGAGGAAGTGGTCGAGACGGTCAAGAACCACATCTTCCACACCCAGCGCCTGGGTGCGATCGACGTTCACGCCCGCGACGATGTTTTCGAGCCAGCCCAGTCGGGGGGCTTTCTGATAAACGGCGGCCGCCTCTATGTCGACGCGGTCGGCTCGCACCTCGAATACGCCACCGCCGAATGTCGTGGCCTGAGGGACCTTGTCGCCAACGATCGGGCCGGCCAAAGTCTGATCGTGCGGGCGTTGCGCGAAGTCGGCCTGTCCGAGGCGGCAAGCTTTTACAACAACTCGGTCGATCACTTTGGCGGGCACACGTTCGGCTGCCATGAAAACTATCTCATCCGCGCCGACGAGGACTTCCTCAACACGAGCGCTCAGCTTCTCTATCCGTTTCTGGTGACCCGCCAGATCTTTGCCGGCGTGGGCCGAGTGGGGGGGCACATGTTGGCGGCCGGAGGCCTACGCCCGAGCTACCAGGACATGATCGACAACCCGGTCGATTACATCTGGGTGAGCCACGTCTACTCCGTCGCCCCCGACCCCGGCGTGCAGTTTCAACTCAGCCAGCGCGCCGACCACATCATAAAGACCATCGCCTCGCGCGTGCGCTTCAACCGCGCCCTTATCAACCCCAAGTGGGAGCACTTCTACTCGCACGACGGCATGACCCGCCTGCACCTGCTGTTCGGCGAGTCGAATCAGAACGAGTTTGCCTATGCGCTCAAAGTCGGCTCCACCCTGCTCGTGTTGCGCCTTCTGGAAGACCGGCTTGTGCCGCCCCACATGGTGCTCGCGCAACCGCTCGTCGCCCTGCGCGAGGTGAGCCGGGACCCCACCTACCGCTGGACGGTGCTGCTCGCCGACGGCAGCACGATCGGCTCGGTTGAGCTGCAACGCCAATACCTAAAGCTGGCCGAGCACTATCGCGGCTCGTCGCCGGACACCGATTGGACCCTCGAGGCATGGGCCGAGACCCTCGACGGGCTCGAGCGCGATCCGCTTGCGATGGGCGACCGCATAGACTGGGTCGCCAAGCGGCGGGCGGTCGAGCAATACATGGCGGAAGAGGGCCTCGACTGGAGCGCGGACGCCTTGCACTCCATCGACCTCGAATACCACAATATCGACCCCGAGAAGAGCCTCTATTCGGCGCTCGACGAGATGGGCGAGGTGCGCCGCTTGATATCGGGCGTGGACGTGGTGACGGCGGCGACCGACCCGCCTCAGAACACGCGCGCCAAGGGCCGATCTCAGCTTGTCGAACTTGTGCTGTCGCGACGGGCGCCCCGCTTTTATCTGTTCGACTGGAACGGGGTCGCGCTCGACCGCCACACGTACGTTGAGATGAGCGATCCGTTCGAGACCTATGAGCACGGTTCGATGAAATAGTAGCTATATTTCGGAACTTTACGAAATATTCCCGCGTCTGATAATTCGATGGCTAGCGAATTATCCGAAGCGGAGGCGTTGCGCGCGCTGGGCGATCCGACCCGCCTGCACATCGTGGAGTATCTGGCCGGACGCTGCTGCGCCCCGGCGGACGACATGGGCCTCCAAGCGGCCACCGCGGGCGAAGTGTGTTGCCACGTAAGCGGCGAGGTCAAGATCAACTCGACGATCTCCCACCACCTCCATGAGCTGGAGGAGGCGGGCTTGATCCGTATGAACCGCGACGGCCGCCGCGTGCTCTGCTCGGCCAACCGCCCCGCACTGAAGGAACTCGCCGACTATCTGGCCAAGCTGGCCGAAGGAGACTACGATGCCTGTTGCTAAGACCCACCTTTCCCTAAACGTTGCCGATCTGGACCGCTCTGTCGCCTGGTACGAGGCGTTCTTCGGGCAAGCCGCCCACAAGCGCCGGCCAGGCTATGCCAACTTCGACATCGAATCGCCCGGCCTCAAGCTCGCCCTCAATCAGGGCGCATCCGAGGGCCGCGGGCCGCTCAACCACCTCGGCATCCTCGTCCCGACGAAGGAAGAGGTGTTCGCCGCCGGCGAGCGGCTCACTACGGCTGGTTTGAAGCCGGTGCCCGAGCGTGAAGTGGAGTGTTGCTACGCGATCCAGGAGAAGGTGTGGGTTCGCGACCCGGACGGCAACCAATGGGAAGTCTACGCCTTGCTCGACGACCAACTCGACGTGGAGGCGGCATCCTGTGGCTGCGGCGACAGCGCGAGCGTATGCTGTCAGGGCGAGACCGCCCAAGCGTGCTGCTGAGGATCAAGCGACAAGTGACCAGCGACGAGCGACTAGGCTTATGACCGTCCGCCTTGCGGCGCTGGGCGACGCCCCCGCCATTTGCTCGATCTACAACGAGGGTATCGCCCAGCGGCAGGGCACCTTCGAGACCGAGCCCCGCGAAGTGGCGCAGATCGGGGCCTGGTTCGATGGCCACCCGATCGTCGTGGTCGAGGAAGGTGGGCGGGCGATCGCATTCGCATCGACCTCCTCCTATCGCCCGCGAGCCTGCTATGCCGGGATCGCCGAATTCAGCGTGTACGTGCTGGACGGGTGGCGCGGGCGTGGAGCGGGGCGGCTGGCGATGGAAGCTCTGTGCGCGGAGGCGAAACGCGCCGGCTTGTGGAAGCTTGTCTCGCGCATTTTCGTCGAGAACCAGCCCAGCCGCGCGCTCATGCGCTCTCTGGGCTTCCGAGAAGTTGGCATCTATCGCCGTCACGGCAAGCTCGACGGCGTCTGGCGGGACGTGGTCGTCGTCGAGCTTCTTCTCGACGACGACGCAAGGACGCCCATCGCCGAAACACCCCCGTAACCTTGCGGAATCGCCCTGCCGACAATGCTAGGTAGGCGCGAGCGCCGCGAGGGTTGAACGATGCGAATCACGGCCGTCACGAGCGGAAAAGGGGGCGTGGGCAAGACAAACCTTAGCGCCAACCTGGGCATCGCTCTTGCCGATCTAGATCGGTCGGTGCTGCTCTTCGACGCGGACATCGGTCTGGCGAATCTCGACCTTGTGCTCGGCTGCCCGTCGTCCATCAAGCTTCAACACGTGGTGCGTGGCGACACAACCCTCGCCAGCGCGATACAATCCGGCCCCGGCGGCGTCAAATTCATCGCGGGCGGCTCGGGCATCGAGTCCCTTTTTCAGATGGAGGATCGCATCCTCGACCGCTTCCTGAGTGAGGTGCAAGACCTCGAGTTGCAGTTCGACGACCTGATCCTCGATACAGGCTCGGGCATCGACGACAACGTTCTGACGTTTCTATGCGCGGCTGACGAGACTCTGCTCGTCGTAACACCCGATCCTGCGAGCATGGCCGACTCATACGCGATCGCCAAGGCGCTCTGGCTGCGCAGGCCAGATGCCAACGTGCGCGTCGTGATGAATATGGTCGAAAATGAGGCCGAGGGCCGCCTCGTGTTCGCGCGGATCAACGCGGTCGCCCAGGAGTTTCTTGGGCGCGCCCTTCGTTATGCAGGCTGCGTCCGCCACGACCGCGAGGCCGTGTTCCACATCCGCGCGCGCAGACCGTTCTTGCTTGCCGACCCGACTCTGGCTGCCTCGAAGGACGTACGGAACATCGCTCGCCTCCTAGCCGGCCATCCGGTGGAATCGACTCAGAGGTCGCTCGCAGACCGTCTGCGCGACATTCTCGCCCTTCGCTTGCTGCGCGCGGCTTAGGAAACCTTCCATTTCTGATGGCACGGCCGCTTGCAGCCGACTTCTGCGGCCCACGCTTGAGTAGTATCCTAATTAACGGTTGGCTGGCTCTTAACAATCCGGTCGTCGGCCGCCAAGGGGAGAATGGGATGAAGGATTGGCGCGAGTTTCGACTGCGCGTGTTTGTCGACCGCAGTCAAGAGGCGGTGTTCAGCGCTTGGGTTCGCTCGGGTGAGCTCGAGCGATGGTTCCTCACCAAGGCTGAGTACTACGACAAGGAGGGCAAGCCGCTCGACCCCGCTGAGAGCGCCGTGCGCGGCTGCACATATCGGTGGGAGTGGGTGGAGGGCACTATCGAAAAGGGCTCGATCCTCACCTCCGATGGCTTCGGCAGCCTCGCGTTTTCGTTCGGTGACGGCTGCACGGTGGCTTTGACGCTTGCCCGCCTTGATGGACGAACGGCGATCGAGCTGCTTCAGAGCCACGTGATGACCGACGTGGATAGGCGCGAGCGTTTCTACGTCGACTGCTTGCAGGGTTGGACGTTCTATTTGGCTAACCTCAAGTCGGTGCTCGAAGGTGGCCTCGACCTACGCGAGAAAGAGCCGGTGGGCGCTCACCTGGTCAACGTGTAACCCGGGCCCAAAGTAGACTTTGCCGCGATGAAGGTGCTCGTCGTCGGAGGCTGGGGCATGCTCGGCTCCGACCTCGTCGCGCATCTGCGCTCGGCGGGGCACGACGTGATGGCCCCCCCTCGATCCGTGCTCGACATCGCCTCGCCCGAGTCAGTCGCTGAGGTCGCGCTCGGTAAATACGCCGCCGAATGGTGCATCAACTGCGCCGCTTACACGGCGGTCGACAAGGCCGAGATCGAGCCGGACATCGCGAACGAGATCAACGGTCTCGCGCCGGGCTATCTCGCCCGAGCCTGTGCGATGTCAGGTTCAAGGCTGCTGCACGTGAGCACCGACTTCGTCTTCGACGGGTCCTCCGACGCGCCCTATGACGAGGAGGCGCCCACCCATCCGCTTGGGGCGTATGCGAGGTCGAAACTGGCGGGCGAGCATGCGGTGCTCGCGTCGCTCTCGACTGCGGTTATAGTTCGCACCGCCTGGCTGTACGGGCCGAACGGAAGCTCTTTCCCCCGGACGATGATCCGGGCGTGGGAGGCAGGCAAGACGCTGAGAGTGGTGGACGATCAAGTTGGCTGCCCAACCTACACAGCCGATCTAGCACGAACTCTAGGCGATCTCATCGCGCTCGATCCGGCTCCGGGCATCTATCACGCGGTCGGACCGGAGTCGATGACTTGGCGCCGGTTCGCCGAACTGACTCTGGCCGCTTGGAGGACGGTTCGCGGGGACGGCCGCGAGGTGAATATCGTTTCGATCGCAACCGAGGACTATCCGACACCGGCGAAGCGTCCGAAGAGCTCAGTTCTTTCGGTTGCGAAGCTGCAAGGACTGGGCGTGGCGCCCATGCGGCCGGTGGCGGTTTCGCTCGCCGAGTTCTGCCAACGAGTCGGCAATTCTCAAGAACCTGTGTAGGCATTCCGGCGAGTACGCCTATTTTTCCGCGTTCCGCAATATAATGCGGATGAGCAGGGACGATGTATGTCCTGGCGAAATCGATCTGACCTGGGCACCGATGTGGTGGCCACGGTCCATGATGTCTTGCGCATCGAGGACCAGTGGACGCTGGATCGGGACCGGGGGTTTACGTGGTGGGCCGCCGAGTACGCCCAGAGCGTTTGGTCCGACCTGGGCAACTTTCACAACGGCGTTACGCTCTACCGCCTTCACGCCGAAATAGAGCTCGTGCGAGGCCGCGGCCACGCGACCCAGTGCGAGGTGCCTTTCACGCAAGCGATGTGCGACGCCAACCTCAGCGCGATCACCTACGATCCCCACACCGATCTTTACAAGCTCCATTGCAGCGTGTACGCGCACGAAGACAACAAGGAATGGCTCAAGCGGGTGTTCCTCGCCGCCGTCGCCCTCCAAGTGGTTGATGCCGAGTTGAGCGCTCCCGTGTTGGCAGGCGCCTTCGATGTCGCCCCTGCTTGCACAACTCATCCGCGCAGCGGCTCTCGGCTGCTGCGCGACCCGGTTCTCCACGCGGAGGAGAAGTTCTTCCGGCCCAGCGGCGCGCAACGCTCACGCTGGATCGGGTCGGACGAGTGGGGCGAGGCCCGCTCGCGGGTGGGGCGCATCGCCCAGCACGCGGTTACGGACGGTAAGAGCTACCTGGAAGCGGAGTTCGACTGGTGCGTCAGCGGGCATACGTTGCCGATCCGGCTCGAGATCAAGGCGGACAAACCGCATCACCGCCTCGGCAGCGGTCTTTGCGCCCACCTTTACATGCCGCTTGCGATGGCGGTCGGCTCGCGCGCGCACACCGCCCTCGAACTCAATGCGCTCGAGCGCAAGGAATGGAACTGGTGCCATGACCTCGGCTCCTGGTGCTGCGAGGGGCCCGACCTCGCCTTTCGGTGCTTCGTGCCAAACATCTCCTATTCGCGCGACATCCTGCCCGAGCTCGGCCACGACATGGCGATCCGCGCAGGCTGGGTTAACGACATGTTCGCGCACGGTCTGCCGATCACGGCGTAGCGCCGCGTTGGGCGGTAGCAGGCTGGACCACGGCGCGCAATTCGATTTCGGACGGCGACGCCAACCGGTGGCGCGTCTCTACCCTGACCATGGGGACATTGCAAGAAAAGAAGCGTCTCAATAATCGATCTAGCCTTGGCGTGCTGCTGGGCCTTGTGCTCGGGTTTGGGGGCCAGTTCGGCATCGCCGCCGCCGCGGATGCCCCGAACATCTCGCTGCTCGTACTCATGTGCCTGGCGGCGCTTGGAGGCACGGCTCTGTTCATTTGGGGCTGCGCCATGCACGCCAAGGCGAAGGGCCACTCGCCATGGCTCGGCTTGCTCGGCTTGCTGGGCTGCATCGGCTTGATCGTCTTGGTTGTGATTCCCGACACCTATCGGATCGACGCCGCGAGCGGAAGCGAGGGGCCACCGCCCCCTGGCGGCTAGGGTGTGGCGTTACCCGCCAACGCCAGCGCCGCCACCGACTCTGCGCCTTGCGCCAGCAACGCCTTCGCGCATTCGTGCACGGTGTGGCCGGTGGTGATCACATCGTCCACGAGCAGGACGCGGAGCCCCTGCGCCTTCGGCGAGGCCCCGAATGCATGCTCCAGGTTGCGCTGGCGCTCGGAGGGGCTGAGCCCGGCCTGCGGGCGGGTGGGACGCACGCGCCGGAGCAGATCGCGCCTCACGAGGCTCGTGGGCAACTTTTCGCAAAGCACCGCCGCCTGGTTGAAGCCTCGCAGCGCCCGGCGGGTCCAGTGGATCGGAACGGGCACGATTACGATTCCCTCTTCGAGCAGCCCATGAGCCTGCACCGAATCCGCGAGCGTCGAGGCGAGCGGCCGCGCGAGGGCGGTCGCGCCCGAATACTTCAATCTTCGCACCGCTTGCGCGACCCGACTTTCATAGCGATACACCGAGAACTGCCATCGGAGCGGCTCGCTCGGGTCGAGGGCGACCGGATTCGGCGAGAATTCGCCCAAGCAGCCTTCGCAAATCGAGAGATCACCAAGAGCAGCGCAAAGCGCGCAACGCCGGGGGTAGGCCCAATCCAGCAGCGGATCAAAAAACCTGGTCCAAGAGGCCTTGGCTGCGTTCATCAAACTTCTCCAGGTTTTCGATGTCGTACTTCTGGCCATCTACCGCAACGATTTGCCAGCGACCCGAACCCATCTCATGGGCGCTGTCCCGCCAGTTGCGCACGAAAAATTCGCACGGCCCACGCTGAGTCTGAACTCGGAATCGCCACAGCCCCGCCTGTTGCTCGAGGCCATCGATCCGCGAGATCCGAGGCGAGAAGTAGCGCCGATCGAGTTCCTCCTCCAACGTCGCGCGCGTGGCGGGCTCAATTCCATCCAGACTTCGCAGGAGGCCAATCTCTTTGCCTGCGTCGTTCTGGATCGACAGATATTCCTCGGGGTGGGCGAGCGGGAAGGCGCGTCTGATCTTGGCGGCGAGGATGCACAAGCGCCCGGCGATCTCGACCCGGGGCTGGGCGGCGCCTTCGGGGAGCCAGGCGGTTACCTCGGCCGGATCGAGATAGGTCAGGGTGGTCGAGCCCACCTTCTCATTATGAAGGTCGGGCTCAAAAGAATGAGCCCCGCGCCGTTACCGGTGCGGGGCTGCAATTCGAAGTTGCCGGTTTCAGGCGTCGCCGCGGACGTGCCCGAACGTCGGCTCGAACGGGATCAAGCCCAGTCGCGTGGCGGCACGGAACGCCTGCACGCGGTTGTTCACCTGGAGCTTGTCGTAGATGTTCGCGAGGTGGAAGTCAACGGTCCGTTTGGAAACGTACAGGGAGTCCGCTGCTTCCTTGCTGCTGTGGCCCTGCGCGATCAGACTCAAAACTTCAACTTCCCGCTTGGTAAGCCGGACCGCGCGGAAAACCGCATCCGGCCTGGTGCTTGGCATTGGCATGTACCCACCCCTCACTGCTATTTCAACCGCCTGGTATGTTGATTCCACAGGCAACCCCCGAATTTGAGACCGCAACGATGCCAGGTCGCAATCTTTTCAGGAAACGCCGACGGGGGCCTTCGGGCAAGACCACCAAACACGCCTCCAGCAGGGTACGGAGCGGTATTGAACTCGAGCCCCAGCGGGACGGATACTCGAATGATTGCGGACTGCTTTGAGGCGCGAAACCTATACCGTACGAAACCCTACTCGACCGACCTCGGATAATTACTAGGTCTAGTGTATCAAAAGATTTGTTCCATCGGATGGGCGAGATTCGAAAATAGTGCCCTCGCGTCCGGTCGCGCGGCTGTAGCCTTCAAGGGCAGCAGCCTCAAATGAAGCAAAGCGGCTTTGGTCGACTAGGGCGACGCACGCGCCCCCAAAGCCGGCGCCGGTCATCCTCGCGCCCTCGCAGCCTGGCGCGGCGCGAGCTGCCTCCGCCATCGCGTCGAGTTCGGGGCAACTTACTTCATAGGCGTCGCGGAGGCTCTCATGGCTCGCCCGCATCAAGGCTCCCAACGATCCAAGGTCGCAGTGCTCGAGCGCGTTGAGGAATGCCCGGCAGCGATCATTCTCGGTGGTGACGTGGCGGGCGCGACCGGTGAGAACCGACCCGAGACGGGCCGAGGAACGATCGACGTCCTCGGGACGGGCATCGCGCAGGGTAGGAACGCCAAGCACCGCCGCCGCCCGCTCGCACTCGGCACGGCGTTGGTTGTAAGCCGATTTCGCCAAGCTCCGAGGCACGCCGGTGTCGCAAATCGCGATCGTCAGCGAGTCGGGGATGGCCGCGTAGCGGATTTCCAAGGAACGCGTGTCGAGAAACATCGCACTTCCCTCCCGCGATAAGGCGCAAGAGATCGGGTCCATCACGCCGCACGCGACGCCGAGGAACTCGTTCTCCACGCGCTGGGCGGAAAGCGCGAGCCGCATCGGCTCAAGCTCGGTGCCCGCCAACCGCGCTAACGCAAGACCGGCGCCAACGCAGAGCGCGGCGCTGCTCGCGAGCCCGGCGCCGATCGGTATGAAGCTTGCCACCGCCGCATCGAACGCAGGCGGCGCGTATCCCGTTTCGATTCCAATCGCCCGAGCCATGCCCGCGACCAGCCCGGCCCATCCGGCGACCGATCTGGGGTCGGCTGTCATGAAATCAAAGGGTTCCGCCTCGCCTAACTCTCGTGAAACGACCCGCGAGGTCGAGGCGCTGGACCGAGCCGCCATGAACCACAGCCGCCGCTCGATCGCGGCGGGAAACACAAAGCCCTCGCTCGTGTCGGTGTGCTCTCCGATCAGGTTGACCCTGCCCGGCGCGCAGGCGACAACCTCCGGAGCTCGCCCGTAGATTTGCTCGAACCAGCCGGTCGCTTCGTCGTAATTCATGACTGAAGAGGCGTTGGGTTTACCAGACGACAGTTAAGGGCGGCCCCAAACCGGGCGGTTTACCAGGGCGTTCGGCGAGGGGCCGTGGAATGCCACGAGCGGCGCTGCGGGTGCTCGCTCAGCCGCCTTGAGCATTCCGCTCGCTGATTCATGCGCTTCTCGGGGCGCGCCCAACGGCAAGGACGCCGGGGCGTGCCCCTCGCGCTTTCTGGGGAGGCATCGACAACGGTCCCTGCCCCCTGCACGCCTCGCGGGTAACCTTCCCGCCTCATGGGCGATGCCGTCGTCGAACGCCTCCACCGCTGGCTGCGCGAGCACGAGAGCGAACTGCTCGAGGACACGCGCGCGATGCTTCGCATCCCTTCCATCGAAGGGACTGCGGCGCCAAACGCGCCGTTCGGGGCCGAGTGCAGGCAAGCTCTCGATCTCGCCCTTGAGATGAGCGGCCGCTTCGGTATGAAAACGAAGGACCTCGAGGGGTTCGTCGGATATGCCGAGATCGGTCAGGGCCCCCGTATGTTCGCAACGCTCGGCCACCTCGACGTCGTGCCCGTCGGTCCGGGCTGGAAGCACGAGCCTTTTGGCGCCGAAGTAGATGGCGGCTATATCTATGCTCGCGGCGCCGAGGACGACAAGGGCCCAACTATTGCGTCGCTTTATGCGGTGCGGGCGCTCAAGGAATGCGTTCCCGACCTGCCCGCCCGCGTGCGGCAGATCTTCGGATGCAACGAAGAGTCGGGCTTTCAGTGCGTGGAGCATTACTTGAAGGTGGACGAGACCCCGACGCTGGCGGTGAGCCCCGATGCTGGGTGGCCGCTCTATCACGGTGAAAAAGGCATCTATAACCCGGTTATTTCCGCGTCTCTGCCTCAGGGCAGCGTCAGCCTGCTGGAAGTCTGCGGGGGCCAGCGCATCAATATCGTGCCCGATAGCTGCGAGGCAAGGGTGCGGGTGGCAGCCGGCAGCATCGACGAAGTTCGGGGCAAGCTCGACGACGCGTGGGACGCGAATGTCCGGTTCGACTGGGAGGGGGTCGACACGATCAAGATCCGAGCTCACGGCAAGGCGGCACACGCGGCGACCCCGTTCCTTGGCGATTCGGCGCTCACACGCTTGTTTAGGTTCTTGTATGAGATCAGCCCGCTAGACGTTCAGCCTGCTTACGAGAAGCTGCTAGATCTGACCCACAACGCAGGCGCGGGGCTCGGTCTTATCGGCACCGACGACGAGACCGGGGACCTCACCGCGAACGTCGGCATCGTCGATACGGCAGACGGACGTGTGCGCCTGCACTATTCGGTGCGCGCACCGATGACGTGGACAGAGGCGACCATTCACGCGAGGGTGTCCAAGCGACTCGCGATCTTGGGCGACGGAATCCGCGTCGACGAGGGCCGTTTCAGCCCCGGACTCTTCTTCCCTCTCGATCATCCCCTCGTGTCCACAATCCTCGAGGTTTATCGCGAGGAGACAGGCGACATGGCCGAGCCGGGCGTGATGGGCGGAGGCACCTATGCGCGTGCGTTTCCCAACGCTGTCAGCATCGGATCGGGCTGGGAGGGAGACGGCAAAGCCCACGAGACCGACGAGAGGCTCAAAATTGAAAACCTCTTCAAGATGAGCCGCATATACGCGCATCTCTATTACCGGCTAGCAACTGTGGCAGCGGGGCTTGCGTAGAGGCAATCATGGAACGCCTCGCCCACATCCTCGCGCTCGTCACTCTGGTCGCAACGCTCGCGCCCGCAGGCGGTTCTCCCCCCGCCAAGGGTTTTTACGCCTTCACGATGAAGAGCATCGACGGGAAGCCTGTGCCTCTCAAACGGATGAAGGGCAAGGTCGCGCTCGTGGTCAACGTTGCCACCTTCTGTGGCAACACGCCGCAATACGCCGGACTCGAAACTGTCTTCGAAAAGTATCGCAAGCGAGGCTTCACCGTTCTTGGCTTCCCCGCCAACGAATTCGGCGCCCAGGAGCCGGGCACGAACGCCGACATCAAGTCGTTTTGCACCAGCAAATACGACGTCAAGTTCCCCATGTTTTCGAAGATCGTCGTGAAGGGCCCGGAAAAGAATCCGCTGTACGCCTGGCTCATCGAGAACTCGGACCGGCACGACGAGATCGAGTGGAACTTCGCTAAGTTCCTGATCGGACGCGACGGGCACGTCGTAAAGAGGTTTTCTCCGAAGACCAAGCCGGAATCGCCCGAGGTGATCGCGGCGATCGAGAGCGCGCTCGCGGCCAAGTAAAGCGGGCCGACGCCTCCTTGCAACGTAGCGACATGCCTCACTATCGCTGCGGGATGGCTCGTGCCCGCCGATGCTGAGGCTAACCGAGCCTGCAAGCTTGCCAGTCTTTGGGAGCGCCCCTGCAATTGCGGGGACGGAGCGCCACCGAGGCTGGAACAACGCCCTTTGGAGAAAAGAAGGGTTATGTACTTGGTCGACGTTATCGAAGCGGAGGGGCTGGTTGAGGCAAGCCTTGGCGGGCGGGTTACCGCCGAGGAAATGAAAGTGTTCGGGCAGGCCCTCGCTACGAGCCTGCAAACCTTGGTCGGCCAGCGCCGGCTTTTTCTCGACACGTCCCGGGCCAAAGAGCTCGACCGCGAAGCGCTAGCCGTGCTGTGCGAAGCGAAAGACCGCTGTCTCGGCCTGGGCGACGTGAAGATCGTGTCGCTCGTTCGCGATAGCTCGGACGACGTCCGTCAGACCACGCAGCGGCTGCAGGCGGTGCTCGAGGGCAGCGAGCAGATCACGAGCGACCCATTTCTTGCCGGAGCGGCCGATCTGGACCCGGCGACAACGGCCCCTGTCGCCGCTTAGATGTAACCTCGCGCTCCATTCCTCACAGCGCACCTTGCCAACCGCGGCCGGCCAGCCAGCCGGCCGCTTTGCTATGGCAGCTGGTTGTGGAAGTTGAAGTAGAGTTCAGCCTTGGCGAGCACGGCTTGACCGACCTGGCGCCCGAGCGCTTGCCCCTCGAGGTTGGCGGCCATGTAGTGGATGCCGCCAAAGAGCCTGGACATGCCCGCCTGCTCGGCGGCGTCAGTGAACGTGGGCCACGACAGCAGCACGTCTACTGAAGGCGCGCCCGCGTCGTAGGTGATCGCTCCGGCGGGCACGAGCAGCGATCCGCCGAACGCGTCGCTGCCCGTAAAGCCCTTCAGCACCTCGGCCGCCGCCGCGCTGAATGTGCTGTGTCCGGACACGTGCTCCGGAAACGGCGGCGTGATGAACGAGAGGGGTTGGTACGGCCGCCAGTTCTCGCCCAGCATCGGCACCGTGCCCACTCCCGAGCCGCCCCATCCCAGAATGACTTGGCCCACAAACAGGTCGTGAACTGCGGTCCATGGCCTACTGCTGTCGTAGGCGCGCTTGGAATCCCAGCAGGTAATGCCGGCGTCCATCAGGGCGTTACCGACGAGGAAGAACATCTTCACGTCCTTGTCCACGCTGAAATGGTCGCGTTGGGAGACGTATTCCGCGATCTGTAACCAGAAGCCAGGCGGCGTCACCGTTCCGGGACCACCGGCCCACGTTTCGGCAATCACCTTGGTTAGGTCGGTGAGGTTCGCGGTGAAATTCATCACGTCGGCTAGTTCGCTCAGCATCCCGGGCGAGCCATACGCCAGGGGCGCCGGTGGGCGCAAGGCATCCCCCGACGGGAGCGAGAAAGTCTGGACCAGGCCCCACTGCGGCGTCAGGTATTTCGGAGTCACGGCTTGAGGCGTGCCTGGATTGAAGGTGATGGGCTGCCACCGCGAGGGATCGACGATCGTGGTCGCGGTGTTCACGGGCACATAGCCGGTGTAGTCGCTGTAGGCTCCCGCATGGAGGTCTCCAAGCTGGTTCGAACCATCCGCATGGCGCGCGGCCAACTCCCACGCCGCCGCCTGGTTCCCGATTCCCGCCGGCGTGGTGACGTCGGTGGATGAGCTAGGCGGAAGCCCTAAGGAGGCGAGCCGGGCATCGAAGAGCGCCGTCTGGCTTGGGAAAAGGTCGACCAGGGCGTCGTACGCCGCGTAGGAGATCGTCGCCGCCTTGTTGTCATCGGTGCGCTCGGCTCGCGGACGGTGCAGGTCGGAGGCCCAGTAGACGCCCACCGCGTGCTTGTCGTACGCGGCCCAAGCATCGAACTCGGCGGTCTGAACGATCGCGATGGCGCGCGAGGTCACGGTGGGGCCGGACTTGGTCGCCGCCACCGCCTCAAGCATCGTGTCGGCCCACTGGGTTACGACATTGGTGCCGCTGCGCGGGGCGGCTGGCGCCTGTGCCGACGGGATCAGCAGCAGTGTCAGGATCGGCGCCGAAAGCCACCATCGGCGGTTGGATGGGACGTGCGTCATGCGGGTTATCCTCGCTTCCGTCGGGCGGGTGGATGGGCGCGCCGCCCAGACCCGGAACGGTTGCCCTCATCGTACAAGCAATTGACCTTGTTGGGGCCCGGCGTATTTGCCGGATAACGTCAAGCGCTTCTAAGCCACGCTGCTTCCGCCCATGGGGTCCGTGGCAATCGTCCGACAATCGTTCGACCACCTTTCGACCATTGTTCGACCCCCGGGTAAAGTAGCCTTCGCTTTCGACGCGCTGCCCGCTCGTCTAAAGGCAGGACGGCAGGTTCTGGCCCTGTTAATCGAGGTTCGAATCCTTGGCGGGCAGCCAACTACCCTCGTCGCCTCTTCGCCCAGTTGACGTAATATGGGACATGGACTATACGAGCCGCATCGTGGTTGACCGCGAAGTGCGCTTCGGCAAGCCGATCGTTAAGGGAACTCGCATCTGCGTCGCCGATGTCCTCGGGTTCCTGGCAGCCGGAGACACAGAAGCTGGCATCGTTGCCGAGTTTCCCCAGTTGACGATCGAGGATGTGCGGGCCTGTTTGGCCTTCGCCGCCGATCGTGAGCGTTACACCCGCATCGCCGGATGATTGGCTTGCTCCTGAACGAGAACCTTCCGATTCGTTTAACGGTTGCCCTGCGTCAGGCGGGCATCGAGGCGAAACATGTGAGCGACCTGGGCCTCAACGGCTGCGCCGACCTCAAGGTTTGGAGCCAGTCGATCCAGGAGAGATTGGCGGTTATCACTAAGGATTCGGATTACCTTGACCTCGTGCCCGCTAGCGGCGAAGGACAAGTCGTTCTCGTGACGGTTGGCAATTTGCGCCTAAACGAGCTCATAGACCATGTCGTCGCCAAAGCGGAGTTAATCGCCGCATTTCTGAGACTCAGATTCCAGAGTGCTCGTGCTTTAGGCAGCCAGACGAGACTCGCCCCAATGATCACCTTGCGCGTCGTGGAGATCGGTCTTGGCGAACTGCCCGCCTACGCCTCGGTGAGCACCTGCTTCCAAATCACTTCGCGGATTTCCCTCGGTGCGTTGCGTTCCTCCGGCGGCAATGAACTGAGAGAAGAGCCCATCGAACCCAGCTGGAAGGACTACGACGCGCTCGAACCGGTGACTTCCCTGCCCTCGCGCTGGAACCTGGCGCATTGGGGCATCTTTGCCGCGTTCGACGATGACACGCGCCTGGGCGGGGCGATCGTTGCGCGCGATACGCAGGGGCTGGAATTTACTTGAAGGCCGAAGCGACCTGGCCCTGCTCTACGACCTTCGTGTCGATCCGCCCCACCGCGGCATGGGCGTCGGCCGGATCTTGGTTCTTCACGCGATCGAATGGAGCCGCAGGCATGGGTCCGCCGAGATGAGGGTGGAGACTCAAGACACCAACGTCGCCGCCTGCCGCCTCTACCGCGCGATGGGCCTTAGCCTGCACTCGATCGACGAGCACGGCTACGAAGGCCTCGCCGAGGCCAAGCTCATCTTCGAACTGGCCCTTTGACGCTACGACCTCTAACTTCCGGAAGGATTGAACGCCCGGCCCTCCGCCCGGCACTCACCGGTGGCGGCAATGCCGCCGAGGAGCAGCGTCATGTTCAAACTCACCCCATTCGCCGCTATCGCGCTCTGCGCCCTGGCAGGCGCACAGGCCGGGAGAAGCGCCCACCCGAAGCCCCAGCCCGTCGCCCAAAAGCTCACCCTCGGAACTCCCGTGCAGATCGGCACGCTCGCCATCGTGCCCATCGTCTCAACCGTCCCCCTCGCCCGCGAGAAGTATCGAACCCTCGCGGAGGCGACCAAGCTCGGCCTCGTCGAGATCGTCGAACTGCCCGGCGGCCAGGAAGTGAACTCGCTTGAGGTTCGCAACAAAGGCGATTTGCCGCTGTTGCTCTTCGCGGGCGAACTTCTGCTTGGTGGCAAGCAAGACCGCATCGTGGGCAAGGATTCGATAGTTCCCGCCAAGGGCCGGCGCGACGTGCCCGTGTTCTGCGTCGAGCATGGCCGGTGGAGCGGGAGCACGAACTTCCGCGGGGGCGACACATTCGTTCCCAGCGCGGTGCGCCAAGCGGCGGTCCAAGGCGGACGCCAGGACCAGGTGTGGGACCGAGTGGCCAAGGCCAATGCGGATGTGGGCGTCGCGCCCTCTACCGGCACCTTCCGAGCCACGGTTGATAGTCCCAAGGTGAGAGGAGCAGCCGACCACCTCATGGCGCTGGTCAACGCAAGGTTCAAGCCCACGGCCGGCACGGTCGGTGTCATCTGCTGGATGAACGGCAGGATCCACTCCGCCGACCTGTTCGCGAACGGCGGCTTGTTCTCGGCCAGCCGCGCCAAGCTGTTCCGCAGCTACGCGCTCGACGTGCAGCTTCTGAGCAGCCCCAAGGCCACGCCGGTTGATGCGCGGGCGTGCAAGGCGTTTCTTGCCGCGATCGTCGCCGCCAAGCGTGGGGCGATGGAAGGCGATGCCTTTGGCCACGGCGTAAGGCTGATGGACAAGGCCGTCGCGGGTTACGAATCCGGCGGCGCCAAATTTCGAAGGCCCTTCGACGCGGGCGGCGCCTCCGCCGGCTTCGCCCACGGGACGTACACGCCGGGCAAGTAGCGACCTAAGGGGCCTGGCCGCGCAAACCGCGGCCAGGCCCCAACAGCATGCACGGGTCATCCGCAATCCAAGGGACCAGCAACGCTCTTCAGACTGTCAGGCGGCGGCAAGGCCCTTTCCCACCGCTTCCAGAATTCGCTCGTTGTCCGCAGCAGATTTGATCGCGATACGGACGAAGCGCTCACCCAATTGCCGACCCATCGAGCCGCAGTCGCGTATGGCGACGCCATGCGCAGCCGTACGTCGGCACAGTTCCGACGCATTCAAATCGGGGGTTACGACCTCCACGAGCACAAAGTTGGCGGAGCCAGGATAGACCGCGAGCCCCGGCAGGAGGTCAAGGCGAGCCGCAAGATCCGCTCTCAAACCATCCGTCTTCCGTGCCCGACGCTTGTAGTAATCCTCGTCGAGCAGGGCCTCCGTGGCTGCCACGTGGGCGATCAAGCTGACGGGCCAGGGCGCGCCAGCCTGTCGGATCGAGCGCATGAGGGACGGTGGTCCGGCCGCATAACCCGCTCGCAGCCCGCTGAGAATGTAGAACTTCGAAAGGCTCTTGAGGACGATTAGGTTGTCCAACTGGTTCAAATAAGTCTCAAGGCTGCAGGGCTCGGCGAGAAAGTCGACGTAGGTCTCATCGACGACCACCAGCGTGTCGGGACCGAGTTCGCCAATGAGCGGCAGCAATTCATCGCGGGGGATCACCTGCCCGGTCGGGTCATTGGGGTTGACGAGAACCAGAAGGCTCGCGCCGCGGGCGAGACTGGCTAGGCGATCGAGCGGAATTCGGAATGCTTGCTCCATGTGCAACTCCAGACGTTGCACCATTAGGCCGAGCCTAGCCTCCAGGATGTGCACATATTGGCCGTACATTGGATCGAGAACGACCACTCGCGAGGCTGGCGGCGCGATGAGTGGAAACATCTGAAACATAAGATGCGATGACCCCGCGCCCACGGCAAGGCGATCCTCCGGGATACCGCGGACTCGTGAGATCGTCCGTATCAGGCCGCGAGCGCTGGTCGGGGGCTCGACCGACAGACCCACGCCAGATGCTCTTGCAGGGCCGCGAGCACGTTGGGGGATGGTTCGTACCAGGCATCGAGCACGTCGGCATTGACAGCCTTTCGGTAGACTCCCAGGCCCTCGCCCGTCGTCTCGATCCGGTCAAATGTCTCGCCGCCATGAATCGCCCCCGAGATCTCCTTCATTACCATCAGGGCTTTAGTATGCGCCGATCCGGCGAACCACGAAGTCGTAAGAAGAAGTGTCCGCGAAATCCGTCCTCTTCCCAGGCCTGGCAAAACTGAATATCGGAGGGGATCATTGCGAAACTTTCGCCTCTCGAAGAAGATCAAGCGCGTCGCGCTTGTGGGAAGTTATGTGCCGCGCCAATGCGGGATCGCGAGCTTTACCGCCGACCTGCGCACCGCGCTCGCCGACGAGGATCGCGAGCTCGACCTGCCGGTGGTGGCGCTGAACGACCGCGACGCCGGGTATGACTACCCACCCGAGGTGCGGTTTCAAATTGCCCAGCACGACATCGAAAGCTACCGCCTAGCGGCGGATTTCATCAACACTTGCGCGCCCGACATCGTTTGCGTCCAGCATGAGTTCGGCCTGTACGGCGGCCCCGGCGGCGATCACCTCGTTGCCTTCCTAAACGACCTCCGCATGCCGGCGGTGACCGTGCTCCACACGGTACTCAAAAATCCGAGCCGTGAGCAGCAGGCTGCTCTCGATCGCATCATTCAGCTCTCGTCGCGCCTCGTGGTCATGAGCCGAAAGGCGGCCGACATCCTCGTCGAATCGGGCGCGGTTGATGAATCGCACATCGAGCTCACCCATCACGGTGTGCCCAGTTTCGTAACCAATGGCGCGGCTCATGATGAAGGTCAGCTTGACGCTCTCCGCAAGCGAATCCTTCTCAGCGTCGGATTGCTCTCGCCCGACAAGGGTATCGAGAACGTGCTCCATGCGATGCCCCGAATTTTGGCCCAGGTGCCCGACACGGTCTACCTTGTAGTCGGCGCAACCCATCCCCACGTGCTTGAACGCGAGGGCGAGGCCTATCGTGAGAGCCTCGGGGCCCTCGCAGTAAAACTTGGCATCGAGGACAGTGTCATCTTCCACAACCGATTCGTCGACTCGGAGGAGTTGGGCCGGACTCTCGCCTTGGCCGACATCTGCCTCACGCCTTACCTAAAGGAGGAGCAGGTCACCTCGGGGGTGCTCGCCTACGCGGTCGGCGCGGGCAAGGCAGTGATCTCGACCCCGTTCTGGCACGCTCAAGAGGTGCTTGGCGAGGGACGAGGCGTGTTGGTGCCTTTTGCCGATCCGGCCGCGATCGCATCGGCCGCAGTCGAGCTGCTCGCCGACGACTACCACCGCCACGCGATCCAGGGGCGAGCACTTGCACTCGGTCGCGAGATGGCGTGGCCCTCGGTCGCCTTGCGATACATGGCCCTCTTCGAGGATGTCATAGCCGACCATGAGGGTTGGTTGCGCCTCGCAGCCTCGTCCGTCTCGTCGCAGCTTGTCCAAGAGGGTGACGAGGCCCGACTGGCGCCGCCGCTCAACTTGGCCCATTTACGCAGGATGACCGACGACGTAGGGCTGATCCAGCACGCCACTTACGTTGTGCCCAACTATTCGGAGGGCTATTGTCTTGACGACAACGCCCGGGCACTACTCTTGACGACGCAGCTTTGCCAATCCGGACGGGCTTGCCCCGACGAGGTGGCCGAACTGGCGACCAGATATCTCGCCTTCGTCCAGTACGCGTTCAATGGCAAGAACGGTCGCTTTCGCAATTTTCTCGGTTTTGACCGAAAATGGCTAGAGGATCAGGGCTCGGACGACAGCCACGGGCGCGCCTTATGGGCTCTGGGCGCGACGGCGGCGCGCCACCCAGACTTCGGCATTCGAGCGCTCAGCGCCGAGTTGTTTCAGGCTGGCCTAAGTGCTGCGCGGACATTCAAGGCGCCAAGGTCGCGAGCCTTCGTGGTCCTCGGGCTCACCGAATACCTCCGGGCCCATCCGGATGATGAAAGCGCTTCCTCGGCTCTCCGCCGACTGGCCGGGGCCATGCACGCGAGCCTCAAGCAGGCCCGCTCGGCGGATTGGGTTTGGTTCCAAGACGAGCTCACGTACGGCAACGCGCGTCTGCCCCAGGCCCTCCTCCTGGCCGGGCAGACCTTGCGCCGGCCCGAGTTGGAAGCGGACGGTCTCGAGGTGCTTGAGTGGCTCGTGGGCGTTCAGCAGAGCCCGGAAGGCTGGTTTGAGCCGGTCGGTAACGCGGCGCCCTATCGGCGCGGGGGTGAAAAGCCCCGCTACGACTTGCAGCCGATCGAGGCGACGGACACCGTGTCTGCATACCTCGGTGCCTGGCGACTGACCGGCGATCCAATCTGGAGCCGCCGCGCTCGGCACGCCTTCGATTGGCTGTTGGGAAACAACCCGCTCGGCCTGCCTCTCTACGACTCAGTCTCCGGCGGGTGCCGGGACGGCCTGCAGGAGAATGGGCTAAACGAGAATCAGGGCGCCGAATCTACTGTCCTGTACCACCTGGCCTGGGCGGAGATGGCGGAAGCGGGATTGGTGGGCCAGCAACGCGAGACGGGAGTGGCTCTCGCCCTCTGAGACCCAATGCACGAGCACTTCACCGCACTCTTCAAGCGTTGCCGAGGTAACCCTATCCTGACCGCCGAGCAGTGGCCCTATCCGGTCCATGCCGTGCTGAATCCCGGAGCCGCCCTTCTGCCCGACGGCACCACGCTCCTACTCTGCCGCGTCGAGGACCGAAGGGGCATCTCGCACCTGACGGTGGCGCGCTCGCCCAACGGGATCGATGCCTGGACTATCGATTCCGCGCCGACTTTCGCGCCCGATCCGGACCATTATCCGGAAGAGATCTGGGGCATAGAGGACCCTCGGATTACCTACATGCCCGAGTTGGAGCAGTACGCCATCGCCTACACCGCTTACACCAAGAGCGGACCGGGAGTTGCCCTGGCACTAACGCCCGACTTCGTGGACTTCAAGCGGGTCGGTCTCGTCATGCAGCCGTCGGACAAAGACGCCGCGCTGCTGCCTCACAAGGTGGGGGGCCGATTCGCCCTCATCCATCGCCCTAGCACGGGCACCACCTCCGACATGTGGATCTCTTACTCGCCCGACTTGCAGAACTGGGGCGGGCACCAACTCTTGCTTCCGGCGAGGCGCGGAGCTTGGTGGGATGCAAACAAGATCGGCCTCTCCTGCCCGCCGATCGAAACCGATCGCGGATGGCTGGTTCTCTATCACGGCGTACGCACGACTGCATCGGGTTCCCTATACCGGCTGGGGCTGGCCCTGCTCGACCTTGAAAATCCGGAGAAGGGGCTTTCTCGGGGCGGTCCCTGGATGTTTGGCCCCGAGCACCCATACGAACTCATGGGAGACGTGCCGAACGTGGTGTTCCCTTGCGGCTACACGCTCGCCTCCGATGGCGATACGATCCACCTGTATTACGGGGCTGCCGATACGTGCATCGCCCTGGCCACAGGCAGCGTGCGAGGTCTGCTGGAGTGGCTCGACGAGAACGGAACCGAATACATCGGTGTGGCCGGGCAACCCGCCGAGCGCGTGCACGCCTAACCCGCCTTCGCCCGAAGCCGAATTGCTTCCAGGTCGGACGTCCGCTGCTCGGCCAGCCAGAGGCGGTAGCGCGTTTCTAGGTTAAGCCAGAACTGAGCCGAGGTGCCGAACGCGGCCCCGAGCTCCAGAGCGGTGCCGGGCGTAATCGCGCGGCGCCCCCGACAGATCGCGTTCACGAGCTGAAGTGGCCTGCCCATGATCTCCGACAACCTGCTCTGAGTCCAGCCGCGAGCCGCGAGCTCGTCGACGATCGTGTCCCCCGGGGCGAAGACGCGGAAGGGCTTGGGATTCTCGCTCATCGGTGGTAGTCCTTGATCTCCTCAATCACCAACACTTTGTCGTCAAACTTGAAGACCAGACGAAACTGGTCGTTCAGCCTCATCGAATATCGTCCGGCGAGATCGCCCGATAGCTTTTCAAAGCGTCGGCTCTTGAGGGCTCGCAGTTCTCGCTCGTCCGTGGCCGCATCGATGTTGCCTACAACCTTGAAGAACTGGCGAACGATCGCCTCGGAGAGCTTGGTTCTCAACGGTCCGCCGCCGGTCGAATAAAGCAATTCGAGCTTGGGATCGTCGAAACGAAACTCCACCGACTCATTATAACACTTAATGAGCAACTATGCGATCAGCTTCCGTTCTCCAGCCAAAGCTTCCGCCAAACGCATCCCATCAGCCGCACCGGCGTCATAATGATCGAGGTGCGCCCGGAACCTTTCTTGAAAAATCTCATATCCTCCGCCTTTCGACACGTCGTCGTCTCTGCCATCATCTTCGGGCCCCTCGCGGGCATCGTGCTCGGCTGCTGGTACTTCGCCCACGAGCCGGTCGGCTGGCGCTTGGCCGTCGTGCTATCGCTCGTATTCACCGGCCGGTTCTACGCCAAGATTTTCGGGGTCTCGCTCGGCTACCACCGGTATCTGACCCACGCCGGGTTCACCGCCAACCCGGTGGTCGAGTTCATGATGCTACTGGCCGCCTCGACCGCCATGCAGGGCCCATGCATGAACTGGGCGATGGTCCACCGGCAGCATCACGCCCACGCCGACAAGCCAGGCGATCCCCACAGCCCGCTGGAGGGCTTCTGGCACGCACACTGCTTCTGGCTGTATTCCTGGCCCTTCATCCGCAAGATCAAGCCCCCGTTCGACCGGCCCGAGTATAAGCTCGCCCGCTTCATGAACAACACGTTCGTGCTTTGGGTGGCGCTCGACGCATTTTCGATGTACGCGATCTTCGGCTGGGTGGGGCTCGTCTGGCTGTGGCTGGGCTGCAACGCGATGGTGAACCAGCTGACCTACGCTGTGAACTCGGTGTGCCACATGTACGGCAAGCGCAATTTCGACACGCCCGACCAGAGCCGCAACTTCAAGTGGCTGTTCTTCCTGAGTGGGGAGATCTGGCACAACAACCATCACCGCAACCCGACGTGCGCCGCGCACGGGCTGATGAAGGGCGAGCCGGACGTGGCCTACGGGCTCATCAAGCTGATGAACCGCTGGCACTGGATATCCGACGTGCAGCACCCGACCGAGCGGACCTACCGGGGGATGGTGAGCGGCGCGCGCCCCGCTTACGCGGTGGCAACGCCCGATCTGGCGGCATTGAGCCTGGAGCCCGCCCTCGCGCCCGGCGGTCCGAGCACTTAGGCGCTTCACCTCCCCTCTCGGAGGGCACCCCCATTTTCGCCACGATTCCGCGTCAGGCGGGTACCCAGGCCTGCGAACCCGCCTGTCATTGCAAAGAATTCAGTCGGCGCGTACCCGTTGTGTTATGATAGGTTTAGGGTTTCGATGGCAGGTCGGAGTCCGGGGGGTCGGTCCACGATATGGCATCAAGCCGACGAGGGCACCGCCCGAGCGGCGCACATGATTTGGCCAAAGCCCATGCTGAGCTTGGTTCGGTCAAAGTTCGGCTCCTAAGTTCCTCTGAAGCGCGGTTGACACGCCGCGAAACACTGCTAATGGCAGGCGCCTCGCTGCTTGCCCTTGCAATTCCAGGCTGCGGAGGCGGAGGCGGCGGGCTCGCCGCCTTGCCGGTGGCGCTCGCGGGCACCATCGATAGAAGCGAAATCGGAGGCGCCACGCTCACGGTGACGAGCGCGCTCCAGAGCGGCTCGCCAGTCGGCGCGGGCGGCGATTTCGCCACGACCACCTACCCGAACCGAGCTATCCTCGCCGCCGCGCTGGATGGCGGCGTAAAGGTCCGGGGTCTCACGACGCTGTTTCCTCCCGGCCGGGCAGGTGGCACCCAAATCGACGCTGCCAGCACCGCCTTGACGCTCGCGATGATGTCGCCCGGCGCGGCGACCAACGATCCGACCGAGGCCCGCACCGTGCAGGGTCAGCTCCAAGGGCTAGCCGCCTTTGGAGACTTCGTCACTTACTTGAGGGCGAACCTTCCTAGCCAGAGCCTCGATGTGCTCGTCGCGCAAGCGCAATACCAGGCCCTGCTGGGCGCGGTTCTTGCCGCCTACGGCGCGCTCAGCCGGGCCACGCCGACTGGCCGGGGCCTCGTGCCTGATCCGCCCGCGTCGGGCCTTACGCTCCAAGTGGACGATCAGAAGAACCTTCAGCAGGTCGTAATCCTCGTCAATTACGACAGCTGGCGCGCCGTGCGACTCGTGCGACGCGACGTCGACTTCAATGGCGTCACGCTCCGGCTGGCGACCGTCATTGGCGCGATGCCGGGGTCCACTCAGACCTCTTGGCTGCACGTCTTCCATCCGGGCACGGAGACCGGCCTGCTTAACTTCCCGGTCGACTTCACCCACGACCAGCTGGCTGAATACTGGATGCTTGGGGCCGGGTTCGGAAGCAGCGGGTTTGTGGCGCTGCCGACGGAGATCGATGCCGGCTTCGGCGAGGCGCTGGCGCGCACGTTTCTCGCCTCCATCCATTCGCCTCTGTTCGCTTTCGCCGGGCTGATCAGCGATAGCGAGAGCGCCCTGTCGGTCGAGACGAAACTGCGACGCGTCGATGCGACCACGATCGACGGGCTGGTTGCGGCCGCGAACGATCTCGGCCAAGACATCGATCTGAACCAGTTGGCCGCGGCCGGCCACGCCGCCTCGTTCACCAACCAGTTCGCGAGCCCGCTGCTGACTGCGCTTGCCTCGGCGGGCGTTGCCGTAGCGAGCGACCCTTCATCAATGCTGGCAGTTCTAAGCGCGACATTCTCGGCCGCGAACCTCACCTTGCTCTTTGAGGCGCTGCAGGGCGCCCCTTCCTCGACGGTCGTCAAGGTGACGAGTTCTGGAGGCACCGTTGGTGTCGGCATCGGCTAAAGGTTTGATCGCGCACGCGTTACCGCTGGGCCCTGCCCTAGGGGTGCTGCTCACGGCATCGCTTATCTTTCCCGCCGGCTGCGGCGGGCATGGGGCGGGGGCGGCCAACCCCGCCGACGCAACCAGGGTCCAGATCAGCGTCCGCTGGCCCGAGCGGACCACAAGCCGCATCGTGCCCACCGCCGCCGAAAGCATCGTCGTCCACCTGCGCAGCTCGGACGGCTCGATGGACGTCACCTCGGGACCCATCGCGCGGCCGGCGGGCAACCAGGCCGCGACCAGCTCCTGGGCCAGCAAGGCCCTGCCGCCCCTTACCTACACGATCACGGCGACAGCGTATCCGAAGTCCGACGGCACCGGCGTGCCCCAAGCGCAAGGCTCGAAGGTGGTGAGCGTGCTGCTTGGGCAGGCGGCTAACGTGAACCTCACGATGGCCTCGACCGTGCGCTCGGTCGTGGTCGATCCCGCCCAGCCCAAGCTCACCAGGGGCTACCACCTGCAGATGACCGCCACCGCCTACGACCAGGGCAGCGGCCAGGGCAACGTGGTGCTCGTCGGGCCGGGCACGATCAAATGGACCAGCAGCAACACCGCGGTCGCGACCATCGACATCGGCACCGGCAATGCGCTGGGCATCGCCGGTGGTTCGGCGAACCTAGTGGCGACGTTCACCGAGGTCGCGACAGGGCAAGCGGTCGTTACTGGCATCGCCTCATTGACGGTTATCAACGGCGTGGCCGTCAACGTCTCGCCATCGAACGCGACCCTCCCCCCTGGCTGGCGAAGGCAGTTCAGCGCTCAGGTGACCGGAACCACCGACACCGCCGTCACGTGGACGGTGGACGAGGCCTTGGGCGGGACGGTGAGCTCGACCGGCCTGTACCAGGCTCCCAATACTCCGGGAACGTACCACGTGCGCGCCACCGCCCACGCGGACGCGACCGTTACCTCCGCCGCCACCGTCGTCGTGAAGCTCGTCGGCCTCGCCAACTCGTCGTGGCCCAAGTACCGCGGGGACGCCCAAAACTCCGGTCGGGCGCCCGGCCTAGGCGCTGCCGGGGGCGATTGGATCGTTCCCTTCGACGATCAAGGGCCAATTCAGATCTCGATCGGCCGAGACGGCACCCTTTACACCGCCAGCCCTGATTGGACCGGATGGTATACGCGCTTGACCGCCTTCGAGCCCGGCACCGGGAACATCAAGTGGCAGAGTGCCTACATTTTTCACACCCAAGGCGGCTCGCTGAGCGAAATTTCGATCGCCGCTGATGGCACGCTGTACTTTGTTGGTCCAGACGGAGTTCTGTATGCGGTCGACTCGTCGACCGGTTCGCTCGAGTGGAACGTGCAGATCTCGACGATTGGCGGCGGTAACGAAGTGGTGATCGGGCCGAGCGGGACGCTCTTCGTCTCAATCCGGTCGGATGGGTTGTACGCCGTTGACCCGTCGACCAGAAGCATCAAGTGGTTCACGCACGTTAGGCCGGGCGGCTCCGCTGTCGTTGGAGCCGACGAGACGATCTACGCCCTCAACAACACGACCGGCTCGGTAACCAGCGACGTGCATGCGATCGACGGCCGCACGGGCATCGACATCTGGCAGACTAGCGGCCGTAATTTTGACGGAGTCGCGATTGGCCAGGATGGTAGCGTCCTTGCCTCTTCGACTAGTTTGGGGCAACTCTTTGCTCTTGATCCGTCGACGGGGACGGTGCTCTGGGCGACCCCGCCGGGGCCAAATATCTGTGGCTTGGAGGCAATAGGCGCCGACGGCACGATCTACGTCATGAACTCAGTCCACACTGAGGCCCTTGACCCAAACGACGGAACCGTTAAGTGGTCGAACGCGACCGTTGGCGGCGAGAACGGCGTCATCACTGTCGCACCGGATGGGACCGTTTACCTCACAATGGGCGGCGACCCGCAGTGGCAAATCGCTGCGCTCGATCCGACGACCGGCACCGTCGTATGGCATACGCCGCCCTTTGATCAGGGCATTTTTGCCAGTTCTATGCCTGCCGTTGGCGTGGATGGAACGCTGTACTTCGGGGCGTATGGGCCGCAGGGGTCAAGATGGCTTCAGGCGGTCAAGCGGTGAGCTGCAGATCGACGTGGCGCGATTAGAGGTCGCGGTTGGCTGCCCGACCTCAGTCCGCGACGAGCCGTCGAGCATCCCTCACATTGAGGAAAACGCTCGCCGTCAGGCTGCCGACGAACACCACCAGCGCCCAACGGTTCACGAGGTCGATGGGCGGATCCCATCCGGACAGGTTGCGGACCAACAGCACCAGGTAGCTGCTCGCGGTCTCGTGGATCCCCATCGCGCGCCGCACCTGCCAGTGCCAATCGGTGCAAACGCAGTAGCCCATGCCCTTCCACAGCCCCATCACCGCCCAGCTGAACAGCGTTGCGAGCAGGGTGGCGAGATTCCATCGCCGCGTCCGCTGAGGAATCCATCCGAACACGTTGAACAGGATCAGCGCGGTGTGGAACACGAAGAACGACACGTTCGCCAGGGCCAGCATCAGGCGATTGTGACGCGTGGCGGACGAGTGACAAGCGACGAGTGACTAGCGACCAGCGACCAGCGACCAGCGACGAGTGACGAGCGACGGAGCGGCACTGCGGGGCCGGACCCCCGGGTGCGAAGCTCTCCGCCCTGTCAAAGGGAGGGCGCCCCTGAGCGCTCCCTCCCAAGGGACGCCAAGGATGGCGTCCCCCAAAGAAGGGTGAGCGAACGCCCGGAC